>JAPHTU010000100.1 GCA_026196145.1 Gammaproteobacteria bacterium | reverse complement strand
TGACCGAACCTGGTTACTCACTGGGCCTGGTCGATGACGTGCGTTGGCAAAGATTGCAGGAAAAGCAGAGGGCCATAGCAGCAGAGCAGGCGCGTTTGTCGCAATTATTGGTGCGTCCACAGGATGAGGCGGGAACCCGTATCGCTAAACTGTCAGGCAATGTCATGTCGCGTGAGCAAAAGGCCATAGAAATTCTGGCACGCCCGGAAATCGACTACCAGACGCTGGTATCCATGCCAGGCCTTGGCCCGGCCGTAGCTGACGAGCAGGTGGCGGAACAGGTAGAGATTCAAACCTCGTATTCCGGCTATATAAAGCGGCAGGGGGATGAGATAGAAAAGGCGCGGCGCAATGAGGAGACCGGCCTGCCGGAGACTCTGGATTACCGCCAGGTGTCTGGCCTGTCCAGTGAAGTCATAGAGAAACTCAACCGCCACAAGCCAGCAACCATCGGCCAGGCATCACGTATTTCAGGCGTGACTCCTGCCGCGGTGTCTCTGCTGCTGGTTCACCTGAAGCGCCATCGAAACCTGAAAAAAACGGCCTGACGACTGATGGGTGATGTCGCGCAACAGGCGCTTGAGCGCGGCTTGTCAGATATGGGTTTGTCTGATTATTCATCAGACATCTGGCGATATATTTCGCTGCTTCAACAATGGAACCAGACATTCAATCTGGTTGCCCGGGTGGATGACCTGTCGATGGTAAATCGCCACATACTGGATAGTCTGGCAGCAAGATCGTTTATCACAGGGGGGCCCTGTCTTGATGTCGGCAGTGGCGCGGGTCTTCCCGGATTGGTGCTAGCTGTTACAATGCCGTCCACGGAGTGGGTGCTGCTGGATTCAAATGGCAAGAAAACCCGGTTTTGTGAGCAGGCGGTTCATGAACTGGGACTGGCCAATGTTCGGGTAATGCAGCAGCGAATAGAACATCATGACCCCGGCCAGTGTTATGCAACGATTATCAGCCGCGCCTACGCGCAGGCGGCTGATTTTGTGACGGCGACACGGCATTTGCTGTGTGAAACAGGACAAATACTGGCAATGAAGGGAAAGGTTGATGTGGAGGAGAAGGCCAATGCGGAGGCAACAGGTCTTCATATGCAGATTAAGTCGATGCAATTGCCAGGACAGGCGGACCAGCGACATATGATGATATTCAAAAAATAATCATGGCCAGAATAATAGCCGTTACCAATCAAAAGGGCGGGGTTGGAAAAACCACGACCAGTGTCAATCTGGCCGCCTCCTTTGCTGCCGCAAAACGCAGGGTGTTGCTTATCGACCTGGATCCGCAGGGTAATGCCACTATGGGCAGTGGTGTTGATAAACGCACTTTGGAAAAGTCCTCGTATGAGTTATTGCTACACCAGGACACGCCAGAAAATATCATGATGAACGTGGATCACACGGGCTTTTCTATCATCGGCACCAATAGTGACCTGACTGGTGCGGAGGTAGCGCTGATGGAAGAAATCGGTAGAGAGGTTCGCTTGCGCAGTGCACTGGAGTCTGTACAGGACAATTTTGACTATGTACTTATTGATTGTCCACCATCGCTTAACATTCTCACGGTGAACGCACTGGTCGCGGCAGATACCGTGATAATTCCCATGCAGTGTGAATATTATGCGCTGGAAGGATTGAGTGCGCTGGTCGATACCGTGGAAAAAATTCGCAAGCTGTTAAATCCAAAACTGCGAATTGAGGGGTTGCTACGAACCATGTATGACCCAAGAAATAATTTGGCGACCCAGGTATCACAGCAGCTGATCAAGCATTTTGGAGACCGTGTCTACAATACGGTAATTCCAAGAAACATCCGTCTGGCAGAGGCGCCCAGTCACGGCCTGCCCGCACTGATGTATGACAAACAGTCACGTGGGGCAATGGCCTACCTTGCGCTGGCGGGCGAGATTTTCAGAAAAGATGGTTCCATGCCGGTAAAACCGGAAGAAACCAGATTGCAATAAACCGCGTCATTTCGTTAATTCAGGGATAGAGAATGACTAAAAAAAGAGGCTTGGGGCGTGGACTTGATGCCTTGCTATCGGCAGGTATAGGGGAAAATCGCACCGAAACCGCAGACACAGACCTGCGCGAGATTCCGGTTGATTTATTGCAACGTGGTCGCTACCAGCCGCGCATAGATATGCGCGAAGAAACGCTGTCGGACCTGGCGGAATCAATCAAGGCGCAGGGTGTAGTGCAGCCCATTGTGGTCAGGCCAATTAGCGGCGGTCGTTATGAAATTATCGCTGGCGAGCGCCGCTGGCGCGCCACGCAACTCGCCGGGCTCGGTGAAATTCCCGCTATTATCAAGGATGTGCCGGATGAAGCGGCGGTAGCCATGGCGCTGATTGAGAATATTCAGCGAGAAGATCTCAACCCGCTGGAAGAGGCGAATGCCATTAAACGTCTGATTGATGAATTTGATATGACTCACCAGGAAGCGGGTGATGCCGTTGGTCGCTCCCGTACTGCAGTCAGTAACCTGCTGCGGTTGCTGGACCTGAGCTCATCGGTGAAACCCCACCTGGAGCGTGGCGAACTGGAAATGGGCCATGCACGCGCATTGCTGGCGCTGGCACCCGATTTACAGCAGCAGGCCGCACAAATTATTATCAAGCGGGGTCTGTCGGTGCGTGAGGCAGAGACACTCAGTCGATCGATGCAGTCAGGTAAATCCACCAAAACCAGCAAGGCTAAAAAATCCGATCCGGACGTTCAGCGTCTTGAAGATGACCTGGCGGCCAAGCTGGCCGCGAAAGTGGCCATTCAGTACAACAATACCGGCAAGGGTAAATTACAAATTACCTTTAACAGTCTGGATGAGCTGGAAGGTATCCTGGGGCATTTCAAATAGTAATTACCTATAGTCACTATAGGTAAAAAAGTGTGATAAAACCGCGATTTGCATTGACCCGCCTGTATCGGCGCTTTTATACTTCTCGCGCTGCGCTGTGGGGCAGGATGGCACAGTATAGGGGAGAGCAACTCAGGCCAGCTTGGGTTTAGGGATGTTTTGAGCATTACAATGCGACTGATTTTTATCTCTCAGATACTGGCCGCGTGCGTAGTTACGCTGGTGATGGCTTTGTTGAGCACTCAAGCGGATGCGATAGCGGTAGCTTACGGTGCGCTACTGGGTTTGACGATTACGCTAATAACCCGGCGCAGTACAGACAGGGCCCTGCAGGCGGCAGTCGAAAATCCGACGCACGGTATCGTTGCCATGTTTTCGGGGTTCGCGCTCAGGTATGCCGTGGTTATTCTGGGTTTGTTGGCAGGCTTCAGGGTTTTGCATTTATCGGCAGAACCAATGATAGCCGGATTTATATTAATAATAGTTATACAGGTGTTGGTCGCGACATTGCTCAGGCCACAAACTGAAAAAAGAGAAGCGTGAATATGGCTGGTGATAGCCTTACACAAACAGAATATATAAAACACCATTTAACGAACCTGACTTTTGGTCAGCACCCGGATGGTACCTGGGGTATGGCGCATTCCGCAGCCGAGGCCAAGTCCATGGGCTTTATGGCAATTCATGTGGACACCATGTTCTGGTCGATTTCGCTAGGAGCCCTGTTTCTGTATTTTTTCCATAAGGCCGCAAGATCAGTCTCGGCAGATACTCCCAGTGGCCTGCAGAATTTCGTGGAATGGATCATCGAGTTTATCGACTATAGTGTGCGAGGTTCTTTTACCGCTAAAAACGATATGGTCGCGCCCATGGCGTTGACGCTGTTTATCTGGATTCTATTGATGAACGTAATGGACCTGGTGCCAGTTGACTGGATACCGAGTCTCGCTCAGGCAATGGGCATTCATTTTATGAGGGTTGTGCCGAGTACAGATCCCAACGCCACATTTGGTATGTCGCTGGCAATTTTTGCGTTAACGCTCTTTTACAGTTTTAAGATGAAAGGGGTTGGTGGTTTTGCATCAGAACTGACCATGCAGCCATTTCAGTCGGACAATATCGTAGTCAAGATTCTGTTTTTCCCGGTTAACCTGTTTCTTGAGGGCGTGTCATTGCTTTCCAAGCCAGTATCACTGGCACTGCGTCTGTTCGGTAATATGTATGCGGGTGAGATGCTGTTTATCCTCATTGCCCTTATGTATGGCGGTAACTTCCTTGTGGCCGCATTTGGTGGGGTGCTGCAATGGGCATGGGCTGTGTTCCATGTGCTGATCGTAACGCTGCAAGCCTTTATTTTTATGACGTTGGCCATTGTCTACATGGACATGGCGCATAGCGAGCACTGATTTAAATAATATTTACTATCTGAGTTTTTACAGGAGAACATGAATGACTATGGAAATAGCGGTTTTGTATTTGGCAGGCGGAATCCTCATGGGTCTCGGCGCATTGGGTGCCGCGGTCGGTATCGGTATTTTAGGTGCTCGCTTTCTTGAAGGTATAGCGCGTCAGCCGGAGTTGTTACCAATGCTGCGTACCCAGTTTTTCATCGTCATGGGTCTGGTTGACGCGGTACCAATGATCGGTGTTGGTATTGCCTTCTATATCATGTTCGCTGTTGTTGGCGGCTAGATCTGAATAACTACTGCTCTGAGGTTTTAGCATGAACATCAATCTAACACTAATAGGACAGTCAATTACCTTCGCGATATTCGTTTGGTTTTGCATGAAATTTATCTGGCCGCCGATCGTCGCGGCGCTGGATGAAAGAAAGCAGAAAATCGCCGATGGACTGGCGGCCGCGGAGCGTGGCGCCAGAGAACAGGAACTGGCGCAGGAAAAGGCAATTGCTGTAATAAAAGAAGCCAAAGAGCAGGCGCGTACTATTATTTCACAGGCTGAAAAACGTAATGCCGAGATTGTCGATTTGGCAAAAGACGAGGCCAGAGAAGAGGCCGAACGGATCATTATTGCTGCCAAGGCCGAAGTTGAACAGGAAGCCAACAGGGCGCGGGAAGAATTGCGCGGCAAGGTTATTGACCTGGCACTGGCCGGTGCAAGCAAAATCCTGGAGCGTGAAGTGAAGATTGAAGATCACAATGCCTCGCTGGAAAAGCTCAGCGCGAGCCTATAGCGGATATATATAGTAATGGCAGAAGCAATTACAGTCGCACGCCCCTATGCAGTAGCTGCCTGGCGACATGCCGAGGCTGAGAGCAAAGCCGATTTGTGGGCGGAAATGCTTACATTTATGGCCAACATTATTCGTGATGAGACCATGTCACGCATTGTGACTGACCCGCGTGTTGATGAGGCGCGCCTGTCACAGCTGATGCTGGATATATGTGGTGGTCGTATCAGTGAAACTGCCGAGAGTTTTGTTAAATTGCTGGTAGACAATGGCAAGTTATCCCTGATGCCTGAAATCTCCGAGGTATTTGCCGCATTAAAATCTGAAGCTGGCGGCGCTGTTGATGCCAAACTGCTTACCGCTTACCCGGTCAACGCGAAATTCGAACAGGCAATTGCTGCGGCAATGCAAAAGAAACTGGATCGTGAAGTTAACTTCACAACCGAAGAAGATAAATCCCTGCTGGGTGGAGTGGTCATACGCGTTGGCGATATGGTTATCGACGCCTCAGTGAAGGGACAGATTGAATCGCTGGCTAACGAATTAAGGCTATAAGCCAGCATAACCAGGTATTAAATTTTAGAAAGAGGGCTTTAAGCCATGCAACTTAGTGCAACTGAAATTTCTGATCTGATTCAGAAGAAAATTGAAAACTTCGAGATGCCCACCGAGGCAAAGACCGAAGGTACGATCGTCAGCTTGACTGACGGCATCGCACGTATTCACGGTCTGTCCGATGTTATGCAGGGTGAGATGATTGAATTCCCCGGTAATATCTTTGGTATGGCGCTTAACCTGGAACGTGATTCTGTTGGCGCGGTTGTGCTGGGTGATTATCAGAAGCTGTCAGAAGGCAATACAGCGAAGTGTACCGGTCGCATTCTTGAAGTGCCTGTTGGTGAGGGACTGCTTGGGCGTGTTGTTGATTCACTGGGTAATCCAATTGATGGTAAAGGCCCGGTTGAGTCAGTTCGTAATGAGCCCATTGAAAAAGTAGCGCCTGGCGTTATTTCACGTCAGTCAGTAGACGAACCAGTTCAAACAGGACTTAAGGCGATTGATGCCATGGTGCCGGTGGGTCGTGGCCAGCGTGAATTAATTATTGGTGACCGCCAGACCGGCAAGACCGCAATTGCGATTGATGCCATCATCAACCAGAAAGGCACCGGAATTAAATGTATCTATGTCGCTATCGGACAGAAGGCATCCGGTGTTGCCAGCGTGGTGCGTAAACTGGAAGAGCATGGCGCGATGGAGCATACGATTGTAGTTGCCGCGACTGCTGCAGAATCTGCCGCATTACAGTATATCGCGCCTTATTCCGGTTGTACCATGGGTGAATATTTCCGTGATAAGGGTGAAGATGCACTGATTATTTATGATGACCTGACCAAGCAGGCGTGGGCCTATCGTCAGGTATCGTTATTACTGCGCCGTCCGCCAGGCCGTGAAGCCTATCCGGGTGATGTATTCTATCTGCATTCCCGCTTGCTTGAGCGCGCTGCCCGTATTAATGCAGATTACGTAGAAAAAATTACCGACGGCAAGGTTAAAGGTCAGACCGGGTCACTAACGGCATTGCCCATCATCGAAACACAGGCCGGTGACGTATCTGCATTCGTTCCGACCAATGTGATCTCTATTACAGACGGCCAGATCTTTCTGGAATCTGATTTATTTAATGCCAACATCCGCCCGGCGATTAATGCAGGTTTGTCAGTATCACGTGTGGGTGGTGCAGCACAGTCCACAATCATCAAGAAACTGGGTGGCGGCACGCGTCTGGCTTTGGCTAAATATCGTGAACTGGCAGCTTTCTCACAATTTGCTTCGGATCTGGATGATGCGACTCGTAAGCAGTTGGAACGCGGTCAGCGTGTGACCGAACTAATGAAGCAATCACAGTATGCGCCGCTCAATGTCGCCGAGATGGCTGCATCATTATATGCGGCAAACGAAGGTTATCTGGATGAGGTTGAACTGGACAAGATCGGCGCCTTCGAATCGGCGTTGCACGCCTATATGAACCAGTCACATGCTGATTTGATGGCCAAGATAAATGAGTCCGGTGACTGGTCTGATGAATTCCAGAGTGGTTTCAAGGATAGCCTTGATGACTTTGTTAACAATCACACCTGGTAATTATTAAGCGCGGCACATTATGGCTAACGTTAAAGAAATCCGCACCAAAATCGGCAGCGTACAAAATACGCAGAAGATTACCAGTGCAATGGAAATGGTTGCTGCTTCCAAAATGCGCAAGGCACAGGATCGCATGCAATCTGCCCGTCCTTATGCGGACAAGATGCGTAATGTGATTTCTCATATGGCCTTTGCGCATAGCGAATATAACCATCCCTTCCTGCACAAGAGAGAAGTAAAACGCGTTGGATATATTGTCGTTACGTCTGATGGTGGTTTATGCGGTGGCCTGAATATTAATCTGTTTAAAGCATCCATTGCCTCTATGCGAGAGTGGGAAGATAAAAACATTGATATCGATGTTTGTGCGATTGGTAAAAAGGGCATTGGATTTTTTACCGGTCTGGGCGGTAACGTAGTCAGTGAGGTATCACAGATCGGAGACAAGCCTGGACTGAGTGACCTGATTGGTGCGGTCAAGGTGATGCTGGATGCTTATAACGAAGGAAAAATTGATCGCCTGTATCTGGTGTACAACCGTTTTGTTAACTCGCTGACACAAAAGCCGATGGTAGAGGCCTTGTTGCCGCTACCGGAACACAAAGACCCCGATGAGGGTCTGGTCAAGCACTGGGACTATATCTATGAGCCAGACGCTAAATCGGTGCTGGATGGTGTGTTTATGAGATATATAGAATCACTGGTGTATCAGGGTGTAGTCGAGAATATCGCCTGTGAGCAATCGGCTCGTATGGTGGCGATGAAGGCGGCGACTGATAATGCCGATGATCTGATTAATGAATTGCAGCTAATTTACAACAAGGTCCGTCAGGCTTCGATCACACAGGAAATATCCGAGATCGTTGGTGGCGCAGCAGCCCTTAGTAGCTAGACAACATATTATTTAAGTTTGAATTGAGGACCTGACATGAGTTCCGGAAAAATCGTAGAAGTAATTGGTGCGGTAGTGGACGTAGAGTTCCCCCGTGATGGTATTCCTGGCATTTATGATGCGCTTAAGGTCGAAGGCGGCGTGCTGACGCTGGAAGTGCAGCAACAACTTGGTGATGGCGTGGTCAGGACGATTGCCCTGGGTTCTACCGACGGCTTGCGTCGTGGACTGACGGCTGAAAATACCGGCGAGCCGATTAAGGTGCCAGTAGGCAAGGAAACCCTGGGTCGTATCATGAATGTCTTGGGTGAGCCGATTGATGAAAAAGGCGAAGTAAATGCTAAGAAGTCGATGCCGATTCACCGTAAGCCACCGAGCTATGCGGAACAGGCATCAGCCGTTGAGATTCTGGAAACCGGCATCAAGGTGATTGATCTGGTTATGCCAATTGCCAAGGGCGGAAAGGTGGGCTTGTTTGGTGGTGCCGGCGTGGGAAAGACAGTTACCCTGATGGAGCTTATTCGTAATATTGCATCAGAGCATTCCGGTTTTTCTGTGTTTGCCGGCGTGGGTGAACGGACTCGTGAAGGCAACGACTTCTATCACGAGATGACAGAAGGTGGTGTTATCGACAAGGTGGCACTGGTCTATGGTCAGATGAATGAGCCACCTGGAAACCGTTTACGTGTTGCCCTGACCGGCCTGACCATTGCAGAAAACTTTCGCGATGAAGGTCTCGATGTGCTGCTGTTCGTTGATAACATTTATCGGTATACCCTGGCAGGTACCGAAGTATCCGCCCTGTTGGGCCGTATGCCTTCAGCGGTAGGTTACCAGCCTACGTTGGCAGAAGAGATGGGTGTTTTACAGGAACGTATTACCTCAACCAAGACCGGATCAATTACTTCATTCCAGGCCGTTTATGTGCCGGCGGATGACCTCACAGACCCCTCTCCAGCGACAACCTTTGCCCACCTTGAGGCCATGCTGGTGCTTTCCCGGCAGGTTGCAGAGCTAGGTATTTATCCCGCAGTTGACCCATTGGACTCAACCTCTCGTCAGCTTGACCCGCTGGTTGTTGGCCATGAACACTATGATGTTGCCCGTGGGGTGCAGGGTACGTTGCAACGTTATAAAGAGTTGAAAGACATTATTGCCATTCTGGGTATGGATGAACTGAGTGATCAAGACAAGCTGATTGTTAGTCGCGCCCGGAAGATTCAAAACTATCTGTCCCAGCCATTCTTCGTAGCGGAGCCTTTCACTGGCGCCGAAGGTAAATATGTCAATCTGAAAGATACCATTACCGGGTTCAAAGCGATTGTTGCTGGTGAGTATGACCATTTGCCTGAGCAAGCCTTTTATATGATAGGCGCGATTGAAGAAGCCGAAGAGAAGGCAAAGACTCTATAATTTGAGGTAGCAGCCATGGCGATGACTACACATATTGATATTGTTAGCGCAGAGACTGAAATCTTTTCAGGCTCTACTACCATGATCTTTGCACCGGCGGAAATGGGTGAGGTCGGTATAGCGCCACGCCATGCGCCCATGGTGACTCGCCTCAAGCCAGGCGAGGTCAGGGTTGAAACAGAGAATGGTGAAACCCAGCATATCTATGTATCCGGCGGGATTCTGGAGGTGCAACCTCATCTTGTTACGGTACTTGCCGATACTGCGACTCGTGCGGCGGATATTGATGAGGCGGCGGCACTGGAGGCCAAGGAAAGGGCTGAAAAGGCCATGCAGGACAAGTCTGTAAAAATAGATTACGCTCGCGCACAGGCAGAATTTGCCGAGGCCGCTGCCCAGCTCAAGGCCATTGAGGCCTTGCGTAAGCGCGCACACCGCTAGTTATATTCTCAATCCCCCATAAGAGTATGTCTGATAATATTATTTCCAAGGGCAAGGCTGTCCACTTTACCTATTCCATTACCACGGATGCCGATGGCAATGTCATGGAGCAGTCTGATATTCCAATAGGCTATGTGCATGGCGGTTACAGCGAGTTAATCGACAAGGTAGAAGCTGCTCTTGAGGGCTGTAAAGTAGATGATTTGCTCGACGTGCCGTTATCCGAATCAGAAAGTCTCTGGGCATATGA
>JAPHTU010000145.1 GCA_026196145.1 Gammaproteobacteria bacterium | reverse complement strand
GGTATCCCAACGACAGCATGCCATTGATCATCTGCGTGTAATACCATGACCTGTTGATTGTTAAAGCTCACTTGTTCCGGTGCCTTGCTGCCCAGGGGAATGATGGCAACACCACCCGGCACATTACTTTCTCTGGGCAGGTTTGTGGCGTGGCATGAAAATCCTATGAGCGACGCCAGTAATAAAGCGTAAAATTTAATCATCGATTGATTCCACCTTTGAGATAACTTTACCTCGAGCCAACTGTGTTTCCATCATCTCACCCTTGGTAAATTCACTGGCCAGCTTCACCGGTGTCCTGGTGTTTAACTGGCGGCTAATGCTATAGCCGCGTGAAAGTGTTGCTATAGGGCTAACCGTATTCAGGGCATGCGCACTGTTATCAAGGCGATATCTCGCCAACTCAAGTGTGTTTGTCATCTTGTGTCTTATTAACCTGTTAAATGCTTGTGTTTTATCCCTGTATTGCATTATAAGGTTTACCGGAGACCGTGATTGAATTCTACTATTCAGTTGTTTGGCGGCATGGTTCTGATTATTCAGTTTTAAACGCATGGCGTTCAGCAGGTGCCGGCTTAGTAATTTCAACCGGGCACGCTGTATGGATAGTTGCTTGCCCGGATGAAATTGCTGTAAATGTCTCATATACCAGTCCAGATGCTGACTGCTGTTTCTGAGCCTGCCTTCCATCTGCTTTGTTAATCGTGTCTGCAGCTGCTGTATTGATATCTCCAGGTCGGTGCCGTCGGGAACGATGATCTCGGCAGCTGCTGAAGGCGTCGGCGCCCTCGTGTCTGCTACAAAGTCGGCAATTGTCGTGTCAATTTCATGGCCGATGCCGGTGACGATGGGAATGGTGCAATCAAAAATTGTCCTGGCCAGTTGCTCGTTATTGAAGGGCCATAGATCCTCCAGCGATCCGCCACCTCTAACGAGCAGCAATACATCACATTCATTACGCTGTTCGGCGCACTTGATGGCCTCAATTATCTGCCCCGCGGCAGCCTCTCCCTGCACCATAGTGGGGTATACAACGACCGGCACCAGGGGAAAGCGACGCTGCAGGACGTGCAGGGCATCACGGATAGCCGCGCCACTGGGTGAGGTGACCAGGCCAATTTGACATGGTATGGCAGGCAGCTCAAGTTTATGCTGCTCATCAAACAGTCCGCTTTCATGGAGTCGTTGCTTGATTTCCTCATAGGCCTTTTGCAGGTCACCTACGCCAGCGGGTTCCATATGGTCGACGATCAGCTGGTAGTCACCGCGCGGCTCATACAGGCTGACCCTGCCCCTGACCAGTAGTTGTTGTCCGTCTTCCGGCGAAAAGTTCAGCAGGCGATTTCTGCCTTTGAAAAAGGCACAGCGTATTTGTGCTTTTTTATCCTTGAGTGAGAAATACCAGTGGCCGGAGGCTGGTCGCGAAAGATTGGATAGTTCTGCCTCTAGCCAGACCAGTCCAAATTCCTGTTCCAGCGCCAATTTGGCTGAGGCGTTCAGTTCGGAGACACTAAAGATATGTTTGCTGCTCGTCATATGTCTCAATCGATTGTTTTTTGTACCGGGTTAGAAATCGGCTGCTATAATAACCGGCTAATTTACCCACGTCACATTGCAGGAGAATAATTAAGCATGCGCATTTCCCATGAAGCCCTGACATTTGACGACGTACTGCTTTTACCTGCATTTTCCACGGTTTTACCGAAAGATGTTGATCTGTCAACCCAGCTCACCCGAGATATCCGTTTGCAGTTACCCCTGATATCCGCAGCCATGGATACCGTTACCGAGGCCCGGCTGGCAATTGCCATTGCCCAGGAAGGCGGTATCGGCATTATTCATAAGAATATGACGCCCGAGCAGCAGGCCAGGGAAGTTCGTCTGGTCAAAAAATTTGAAAGTGGTGTCATTACCGACCCGGTCACGGTTTCACCCGACATGCGTATCGGTGATGTGATTGCCTTGCGCGAGCGCAAGGGTTTCTCCGGCATGCCCGTGGTAGATGGCGATCAGCTGGTTGGCATCGTGACCAGCCGGGATTTACGTTTTGAGACACGACTGGATGATCCGGTCGTCAATATCATGACACCCAAAGACAAGCTGGTGACTGTCAATGAGGGTACTGAGCGTAGCGAGGTCATCCAATTATTGCATGAACACCGCATTGAGAAAGTGTTGGTCGTCAATGATGACTTTAATCTGCGCGGTATGATCACGGTGAAGGATATGCAAAAGGCCAAGGAAAAACCTTTATCCAGCAAGGACAGTGAAGAGAGACTGCGTGCAGGTGCGGCTGTTGGCACCGGTGAAGGTACGGAAGAGCGTGTTTCAGCACTGGCGGAAGCCGGTGCGGATGTCATTGTGGTCGATACCGCCCACGGTCACTCCAAGGGCGTACTGGATCGCGTCAGTTGGGTGAAAAATCATTATCCGGAAATCCAGGTGATAGGCGGCAATATCGCCAGCCACGATGGCGCACTGGCGTTGGCAGATGCAGGTGCCGATGCGGTCAAGGTGGGTATCGGACCGGGTTCAATCTGTACCACTCGTAT
>JAPHTU010000284.1 GCA_026196145.1 Gammaproteobacteria bacterium | reverse complement strand
TCAGACCATCGCGAATTTCCGGCTTGAATGGATCGCTTTGCCAGTTTTCTACCGGGCCTGTCGGCACCACGTCGGTATGGCCGGCAAAACACAGTAGCGGACCCTCTGTGCCCAATCGCGCCCATAGATTATCCACATCCTCGAAACGCAGGTGCTCGCATTGAAAACCCAGCTTCTTCAGTCGCTCCGCCAGCATCAGTTGACAACCCTGATCATCGGGGGTCACAGAATGTCTTGAGATCAGGTCTTTAGTCAGTTCGAGCGTATCTGAGGACATGTGTGTGTTACCTTAATAAGAATCTTCATCCAAGGTGGAATCATTGTTTTGTGCCGGTTTTGGTGCGGTCTTTTTTTCGTCATCATCGGAACCAAACAAGCTGCCAATTTTACCTAAAAATTCACCTGCCTTAACACCAACGGCAGTACCAACACCGGGCCCCAGAATAGCAGTACCAATAGCACCCCCGGCCAATGCCTCATCAGTAGGGCGGACTTTTGGGGCATCAAGAGTACCACCAACCATGAGTGGCATGGTCACGAATCCCGTAGGGTCATTCAGGCCTACATTAAGCCTGCCGTTGAGATTATTTAGATCCTTAATATCAAGCTTACCCTCAACTGCCAGTAGACTAGAGGTTATTTTAATGTCAGAGAGCTGTATCTTGTGTGAGGTTATATTGACATGTGAGCTGGATTCATCGAAGGGTGTCTGACCTCCGCTGACCCACTCACTGCTGAGAGCGCGAGCAGCCTGTTCCAGGTCAGCGTTATATATATGGCCGTTGACTGTTTTTGAGTCACCTGTAATGTGTAAATTATCGACCAGATGGGCTGCTTCTTTTGCTGTAGCGCGAATGGTGAATTGCCCGGTTTGCGTGCCATCGAACGAGTTGTTTTGTAAGTCCTTGAGTAATTGACCAAGGTTTAGTCCGGCTGTCTCTATTCGGCTATCAATCAGCCACTGAGGATGCCAGTCAACAATCAGGTTGCCATTGACAGTACCCTGGTAGGCAGTAACGTTGATAGTGTCCAGGTGTAACTTGGTGGGCTGTAATTTCCCTTTTGCCTGCAGGCTGCTAATTTTCAATGCCGGTTCCAGGGGAGGTGTCCAGTTGGTAGCTTGTAGTTGTATGTCATAGTCCTTGGCATTCGCGATCATTTTCAGTTTGACGGAATCTGCCTCATGCAAAATCTCAAGCATTGATAGTTGCATTGTTTCAGACAGCTTTGCTTCAAATTTGAATGGGCCAAATGAATGAGATTCATCAAGCTGGATAATATTGTTATCTGCGGTAACACGTTTGACTAGCAGGCCAGATGATTGCGTGTCCGTGGACTCCTGATTATTGGCGAGTTCTGATAGCCGTCCAATATCATCGGCATGCAGGTTAATACCTGATAAATGTATCTTCCTTATTTCCGGTGTCTCTGATAACAGCGATGACAGGCGCGGAAACACCTCAATACTGTTCAGGGTTAACAGGACTTTGTCGTTATCAGATAGTTGAATATCATCAACTTTGATGCCGGGCGAAGGTAGTGAGGTGAGTGATATATCGCCTAGTTTGACATGCATCCCTAACATCTGATCAATCTGCGACTCAATTTCCCCTCGATAGCTTTCGGCCGGGATAAAGGGGATGGCGATAACAGCAATCACTATAAGGCCAAGGAAGCCGATCAGGGTAAATTTCAGCGCCTTTTTCATAATAACGATGCCGTGCTGCTAATTTTTCAATAAACACTAACCCGGTGAAACGGGCTAGTGTTTATTTATAACGAATAATCCTGAATCAGATATCTCGTAACAACTCGTTGATACCGACCTTGCCACGGGTCTTTTCATCGACCTGCTTGACGATAACCGCGCAATACAGGGAATACTTGCCATCTTTTGAAGGCAGGTTGCCTGAGACAACCACAGAACCCGGCGGTACATAGCCATAGCTGACTTCACCGGTTTCACGATTATAGATCTTGGTGCTTTGGCCAATGTAGACACCCATTGATATGACCGCACCTTCGCCGACAATAACACCCTCAACTACTTCGGAACGTGCGCCGATGAAACAGTTATCCTCAATAATGGTCGGTGCTGCCTGCACCGGCTCCAGTACGCCACCGATGCCTACGCCACCAGACAGATGCACGTTCTTGCCGATCTGTGCACAGGAGCCCACAGTAGCCCAGGTGTCAACCATGGTGCCGGAATCGACATAGGCACCGATATTGACATAGGAGGGCATTAACACAGTACCAGATGCAATATAGCTGCCTTTGCGTGCGGCAGCTGGGGGTACCACGCGTACACCGCTGTCACGAAAATCCCTGGAATTACAGTCGGCGAACTTGGAGGGTACCTTGTCCCAGTAGTTGGTAAAGCCGCCCTTGATGAACTCATTATCTTCTATGCGAAAATACAGTAGTACTGCCTTTTTCAGCCATTCATTGACGACCCATTCGCCATTCTTCTTTTCTGCCACGCGGGCCTCACCTGAATCCAGCATGTCAATTGCCGTCATAACGGCGTCTTTGACATGGGTATCGACGTTACGAGGTGTGATCTCGGCGCGTTTCTCAAAGGCCTCTACAATAATCTGTGATACATCATCGGACATGGGAATTCTCTCTTTAGCTCTTAATGGATAACTGAGGGTGCGCAG
Organism: Gammaproteobacteria bacterium; assembly: GCA_026196145.1. Lineage (GTDB taxonomy): Bacteria > Pseudomonadota > Gammaproteobacteria > JAJDYQ01 > JAJDYQ01 > JAJDYQ01. The sequence continues at coordinate 1,675 of JAPHTU010000284.1, read as the reverse complement.
TATAACGATTTTCAGGCAGGAAGGCGCTCACAAAACAGGGCAATCCGCCGGGCAGCCTCGATACATTTCTCTGTTTCGGCGACCAGGGCCATGCGGATATGGCCGGCACCTGGATTACCACTATCGGTATCGCGTGACAGGAAACTGCCGGGTAGAACCGTAACGTGCTGTTGTTCGTAAAGGCCTTGTGAAAAGCCTTGCTCATCTCTACCCGGTATTTCAGGCCATAAGTAGAAGCTCGCCTCAGGTTGTTCTACGGCCATCCATGGGGACAGAATCGGCAGGACTGCAGCGTATTTTTCCCGGTATAACTTACGGTTTTCTATGACATGTGCTTCATCATCCCAGGCGGCGGTGCTGGCAATTTGGGTTGGTAACGACATGGCACAGCCGTGATAGGTGCGATACAGCAGGAATTGTTTGAGGATGTCCGCATCACCGGCAACGAAACCGGAACGCAGGCCGGGTAGATTCGAGCGCTTGGACAGACTGTGAAAGACGACACACCGTGAATAGCCATCTCGTCCTGTTTCATTGCATACCTGCAACAGGCCGACGGGCGGGTTATCCTCATCCGCGTAGATCTCTGAATAACACTCATCCGCAGCAATCACAAAATCGTATCTGTCGGCATATTCAATTAATTGCTGCCACATGGCCTTTGGAAAGACGGCGCCTGTCGGATTACCCGGCGAGCAGGCATAAAACAGCTGGCATTTTTCCCATACGGATTCTGGTATGGCTTCCAGGTCTGGCAGGAAGCCATTATCCGCGGTGGTATTGGCAAAGTAAGGCTGTGCACCAGCGAGTATCGCTGCTCCTTCATATATCTGGTAGAAGGGATTGGGCATAATCACAACGGGATTATCGCTGCTATCAATGACACACTGGGCAAAGGCAAACAGGGCCTCACGCGTACCGTTTACAGGTATGATCTGCTGATCGCTGGAAACCTGTGTGTTGTAACGGCGATTAATCCAGCGTGCAATTGCCTCGCGTAGCTCGGCCGAACCCTTGGTCAGCGGGTATTTAGCGATATCACCAAGGCTGTCTTTGAGTTTATCCAGTACGAAAGCGGGCGGACTATGCTTCGGTTCGCCAATAGACAGGGCAATCAGACCCAGATCGGCAGACGGCTCGATATCGGCGTATAAATCTGCCAGCTTCTGGAACGGGTAGGGTTGTAAAAGATCAAGTCTCTTGTGCATGATGGGAATCTCCGGCGGCATGCAGTATATAGACTGTGATTAATATTTTCAGCTGGGGTAAAGGATAATATGGACAACTATAAGGGCATTCACCATAGCAGCCTGATCGTCAGTGATACCGCACAGGCATTGCAGTTCTACTGCGAAGTACTCGGCATGCGGCAGGTCCCTCGAATGGATTTACCATTCCCCGGCGCCTGGCTTGCGGTTGGTGACCAGCAAATTCACTTGCTTGAACTTGCCAACCCGGATCCGGTGGTAGATAGACCTGAGCATGGCGGGCGTGACCGCCATGTTGCCGTGCTGGTGAACAATCTATCCACTATTGTCTCTGCACTGGAAGAGGCGAATATAGACTACACGAAAAGTCGTTCTGGTCGGCCTGCCTTGTTCTGTCGTGATCCTGATGGAAATGCGATAGAGATTATCGAGGTGGCGGCTGAATAGCGCTCAAAAAGACATTATTG
>JAPHTU010000182.1 GCA_026196145.1 Gammaproteobacteria bacterium | reverse complement strand
ACAGCCGTGGTCGTGACCCTGATGCTGACCCTGTTCGCATCCTGGGCCTGGGGTTTCACACTGAACCGTGTCTCGTTGTTCGCATTGATTTTTTCCATCGGCATCCTTGTCGATGATGCAATCGTTGTTGTGGAAAACATCCACCGGCATATGAGCATGGGCGGGGAGAACAATCTGCTCAAGGTTATCCCGCGAGCGGTTGATGAGGTAGGAGGACCAACCATCCTGGCGACCTTTACCGTAATTGCAGCACTGTTGCCCATGGCCTTTGTCACAGGACTCATGGGACCCTATATGAGCCCCATCCCGATCAATGCCAGCATGGGCATGCTGATCTCACTGGTGATTGCCTTTGTGGTGACGCCCTGGTTAAGCAATGTGGTGTTTTCACGGCGCCAGCATCATACCGATGCAGAGGATGAAACGGCCATGCTGGGGTTCTTTCAGAAAGTGATAGGGCCATTGCTGGATGACGAGAAAGGCCGGCAACGACGCCGCAAGCTATGGATCAGTGTTGTCGTATTACTGCTACTCTCGGTCAGCCTGGTCATGTTTAAAATGGTGATCCTGAAAATGTTGCCATTTGATAACAAGTCGGAATTCCAGATCGTGGTCGACATGCCCGAAGGTACGCCGCTGGAAGTGACACAACGCGTATTAAAATCGCTGGGCAGAGTGCTGATTGACATTGATGAAGTACACGATTACCAGATCTATTCCGGTACCGCATCACCCATTAATTTTAATGGCCTGGTGCGTCAGTATTATCTGCGGGAGGGTAGCCATCTGGGAGACATACAGGTAAACCTGGTTGACAAAACCGAGCGCGGCAGAACCAGCCATGAGATCGCGCAGCAGGTACGCGAAGACTTGATGCCGATAGCCCGGGATTTTAATGCCAACGTAAAAGTAGTCGAGGTGCCGCCGGGACCGCCGGTCTTTTCTCCCATTGTTGTGGAAATCTATGGCCTGGACTACAGCGAGCAGTCGGTGCTGGCGATTGATATCCGTGACCGGTTCGAACATACCGCCAGCATGGTAGACGTAGACGATACTGTTGAAGACCTGTCACTACGTTACATTATCCACATTGACCGGCAGCGGGCGGCACATTTTGGAATCGATCAAAACCAGCTTTCACAACTGATTGCCACTGCACTGGGTGGCGAGGACGTCAGCTACCTGCACGGTGCCAATGTCAAGTATCCTGTGCCGATTCGCGTCATCCTGCCGGTAGCTGAACGTGATTCGCTTGATGCCGTACTGGCTATGAAGGTACGCAGCCGTGACGGCAGCATGGTTTCGTTGCTTGACCTGGTATTTATTCAGCAAAAACCACTGGAGAGGGCCATCCATCATAAGGATCTGCTGCCCGTGGTTTATGTTACCGGAGATGTTACCGGCGATATCGATAGCCCGCTTTATGGCATGTTTGCCCTGGCGGCGGATATACGAGACGACCCTGTATTACAGGACGTTCAACAGTCATTCATAAATCCGCCTGATAACCCTTATCGGCCTACCATAAAATGGGATGGCGAGTGGCAGGTGACTTACGAGACTTTCCGCGACATGGGAATCGCCTATAGTGTGGGCCTGTTGCTGATTTATTTTCTCGTCGTAGCGCAATTCAGATCGTACATGGTACCACTGGTGATTATGGCACCGATCCCGCTCACGGTAATCGGTGTGATGCCCGGTCATGCACTTTTCGGTATGCAGTTCACGGCAACATCCATGATAGGAATGATTGCACTCGCAGGCATTATCGTACGTAACTCTATACTGCTGGTTGATTTCATTAACGAGGAAACCCGCAAAGGCTTGCCATTCAAAGAGGCAGTAATCCGTTCCGGTGCCATCCGCGCCAAACCCATCATCCTGACCGGTGCAGCCGCCATGATGGGCGCTTTTTTTATTCTCAATGATCCTATCTTCGGAGGACTGGCTGTATCGCTGATCTCCGGAATTTTCGTTTCCACAATCCTCACACTGGTGGTTATCCCGGTGCTTTACTATGCCGCCATGCACAAGCGGATGGCATTCGAGTAACTCACGCAAATATACACAGAGAATTACAGGTGCCGATCCAGCAGACAATTACTAAAGGTAGGGTGCCGGTCAAGATCTGGACTGCGGATGTTGACCAGGGATCTATTGAGCAATTAAGCAATATAGCCGAGCTACCTTTTATACATGACCATGTTGCGGCAATGCCGGACGTACATTTGGGTATTGGTGCTACGGTAGGGGCCGTCATACCCACACTCGGGGCGATTATCCCTGCTGCTGTCGGTGTGGATATTGGCTGCGGTATGAATGCATTACGACTGTCACTCAAGGCGGATCAGTTACCTGACAGCCTGCGCCGGGTACGCTCTTCGATCGAATCAGCGATCCCGGTTGGCTTTAACATGCACAAGCAGGATATGGCCAAGCGCTCGACCATTATTACTTTACAAAAAGACCTGCATAGCATCCTGGATAAGCATCCCAAGATTGCGAATCTGCATAAAAAGCCATACCAGACCTGGATCAGGCAGCTCGGCACTCTGGGAGGCGGTAATCACTTCATCGAGATCTGCCTGGATGAAAATGACGATGTCTGGGTCATGCTGCACTCTGGAAGCCGCGGTATTGGTAACGCCATTGGCCGCTACTTTATCGCACAGGCAAAGCGAGACATGGAAAACCAGCTGGGATCACTGCCACATAAAGACCTGGCTTACTTCACGGAGGGAGCGGCACATTTTGAGGACTATGTGCAGGCGGTGCACTGGGCACAGGAGTATGCCATGTGGAACCGCCGGGAAATGATGCGCCTGATCATTGATGCCCTTAAAGATATCTTACCGTCCTTCGATATCACCAAGGAGGCAATCAATTGTCACCATAATTACGTGGCAATTGAGAACCACTACGACAAGCAGGTATTTATTACCCGAAAAGGGGCGATACGAGCCGGGGAGGGCGAGCTGGGCATAATCCCGGGCAGTATGGGTGCCCGTTCCTTTATTGTTCGCGGCAAAGGCAACAAGAGTTCGTTTTGTTCCTGTGCGCACGGTGCCGGGCGAGCCATGAGTCGCACCCAGGCCAAGAAACGGTTTAACCATCGTGATCTCGAAGCGCAAACCAAAGGTGTCGAATGCCGTAAAGACAAAGGCGTGGTTGATGAAATTCCCGCCGCATACAAAGACATCGATACCGTAATGGAAAACCAGTCTGACCTGGTAGACGTCGTACATACACTAAAACAGGTGGTTTGTGTAAAAGGGTAAGGATTTTCACGTGACACTACATTAGATATACGCTGTAACTTATTGTAATTAATACACAATTATCAACGCTCTAAATATCGCCGTTGATAGTCCATTAACCCCGTTCAATCCAATCAACATATATACTATTTAACATAATATATATTATACGCAGTTGTATATTCGTCTT
>JAPHTU010000332.1 GCA_026196145.1 Gammaproteobacteria bacterium | reverse complement strand
GGATTCCAGCTCGCGAATAGCCACACTGAAGGCAGACTGACTGACAAAACTGGCCTCTGCGGCATGGCCAAAATGCTGGTGTTTTTCCAGTTCAATCAGGTAGCGAAGTTGTTTGACGGTAGGTAGGTTGGCCATGGTATCGCTTTAACAAAAATCAATGAATTAACATGATTATGTTCTATTATGGCGAACAGTCAATTGCCCTGGTTGCCGGGCTTGAGATTATAGAATCTTGTCTTTTTGTAATACGCGGTGAATCAACAGTATATGTGACCCATACCACAGCGGTGCGGATACCGTCTCGGTCAGCTCAACATCAATATATGGCAAAACCTGGCCCTTAAGTTTGTCGTCATGTTGCTGTTGGGCGACATTAAACAAGACGCCAAGCAAAGTGGCTGAAGGTGATGGCATGGTGTGATCGGCCAACACCAGCTCGCGTGCATCGTAAGGGATGATCAATTCTTCTGATAGCTGCCAGCCATTTTGGTTATGGAACCGCTGCAAACCGGCCAGTGCGATAGCTCTTGCGGTATCCCGTGCCTGCAGGTCGCCAGAGGCCTTTGCCCAGGATGCAATCCCCTGGCTGACGTAGGCATAGTCTTCCAGGCTGACACGCCCGCCGGCATTGCCACCATGCATGAACCGGTGCAGTTGCCCGCCGTCCCAAAGCTGGTTCGACAATAGATGGTAAAGTTTTTCTGCTGCATCACGATAGCGATCATTACCGGTTTTAATCACGGCCTGGCCCATGCTATTGAGTAACAGGCCGTTCCATGCGGCAAGTACCTTGTTATCTACCGGTAATATTCTGTGTTTGCGTGCCTGCGAGAGTTTGTGGCGCGCACTGCTGACGGCGTCTTGTATATCAGTGACCGGGATATTGAGCTGTTGTGCAGCCTCCTCGTGGGTGTTTACATATTTAAGGTGATGACCCGCTTCAAGGTAGGGAGTGCCCTTGGTACCCCATATGTTGGAAACGACCGTAAATTCATTCTCATCCAGAATGGATTTCAACTCATCAAGCTGCCAGAGATAATATCCACCCTCAATATCCATATTATCGACCGCCGACAGGCTGGCAACATAACCGCCAGCAGGGTTATGCATGCTATCAATAACAAATTCGAGTGTGTCCAGGGCGACCTGTAGATAATCAGGTTGCTTCAGTACCTCGGCAGCGCGCAAATAAATACCAATCAACTGTGCGTTGTCATACAGCATTTTTTCAAAATGCGGGGTGTCCCATGCCGGGTCGACCGTGTAGCGAAAAAATCCGCCGCCAACATGGTCACGTAGACCAAGTTGGGACATCTGGTCGAGGGTAAGTTTCAGAAAGTCGCCGAGTTTCTCGTCCGGGAAGCTGGCCTGGATCTCAAGCAGTACGCTGATTTGTGGAGACATGGGGAATTTATTCTGATCGCCAAAGCCGCCGGCAGTTTCATCCGCGATTTGCATGGCCTGGCTTACCATCAGCTTCGCCAGGACCTGATCCATACCCGCTTCGGGGTGTCTGCCAGAGTGGGTTTTCGGCTCTGGCCGTAGTGATTCAAATGCATTCAGGGCTGTCGCCCTTAGGTATTCCTCGTCCTCATTCCAACGGGTCTGTAGCTTGCCCAGTAGATCTGAAAAACCGGCCTTCGGCAGGTAGGTTATGCCGATAAGCGGGTAGCCATCAGGTGTCAGGAATACATTGAGCGGCCAGCCCGCTTGTCCCGCTGTGCGCTCGGTAAAGTCGATCAGCCAGCTATCCAATGCGGGTTGTAATTCACGATCAATCTTCACTGGTATGGCCAGCTTATTCAGGAGGTCGGCGACTGCCAGGTCAGAATAGCTCTCGCGTTGCATGACATGACACCAATGGCAGGAAAAATAGCCACTGGAAATAAAGATGAGCTTGTTCTCGGCCCTGGCACGTTCAATGACCGCAGCCCCCCAATCCTGCCAGTGCACAGGGTCATTGCCATGCAGTGCCAGGTAAGGTGATGGGTGGTGTTTGAGTTGATTGCCGAGCGGGGTTGGAGCTGGTGTGGCGTGCAGGGGTGTCAGGATAAGCAGTATGAG
>JAPHTU010000041.1 GCA_026196145.1 Gammaproteobacteria bacterium | reverse complement strand
ATCATTCACCGTCGAATGTATGACTATATGCACTACATCATGCCGCAGTTTGATCACACGCATATCAATTTCCAGCGTATTCCTATCGTCGATACATCCAATCCCTTTACCAAGAAACGTGTCATTCCTACTGCGGAACAAAGCCTGGTGTTGATTCACTTTCTTAAGAACAAACCAACAGTGGAGTACAAGCTCAACCTGCGTGGATTAATCGAAGGCTCTTTCATTTCCGGTTTTAATACGCTGATAATTCCCGGCGGAAAGATGGCGTACGCGATGGAACTGATCCTGACCCAGAGCATCCTCGATTTGATGAGAAGACGTGGTCACCTGGAAGACGGTCAGTTGTGACATTTCCTCCGCAACTGGAATTAGCAGGGTTGCATTATAAACAGCAAACAAGATAGCCCCCCATTATTGCCGCATAATCTAGGCCTGATAGGCGGGGTAGTCGGTAAAGCCTTTTTCCGCGCCGCCATAGAAGGTGTCCTGATCGGCTTCGTTCAGCGGCCAGCCATTTTCGAGGCGGGCAGGGAGGTCGGGATTGGCCAGGTAAGAAACCCCGAAGGCCACCAGGTCAGCCAGGTCGTCATCAATGGCGCTTTGGGCGCGTGCGGCATCGTAGCCGCCGCATACCATCATTGGGCCATGAAAGGCCGCGCGTAGCTCTCCAATAAACCCCTCGGGTATGGCTGGCATGCCAAAGGTTGCCTGGTCATTGATATGTAGGTAGGCGATGCCACGTTGATCCAGTTGTTCAGCAAGGTATATAAAGGTCGCTTCCATCTCCGGATCTTCGGGAATGGAGTTGAAGCGCCCATTGGGTGAGATGCGTACACCGGTTATTTCTGCGCCGATGGCATCGGTAACCGCGTCAACCGTTTCCAGCAGCAGGCGACAACGGTTTTCAACGGTACCACCATAATCATCGGTGCGTGTATTCACGATTGAACTCAAAAACTCGTCAAACAGGTAACCGTTGGCTCCATGGATTTCAACCCCGTCCATTCCTGCCTTGCGGGCATTGATTGCTGCCTGTACGAACTCGCTCTTGATGCGCGCAATGCCATCGGCATCCAGGGCCTGCGGTTGGCTGGTCGGGACATTGCCCGGATTGCCATTCTCGTCATAGGCAAAGCAAACGGTATCCTTGTCCAGTTCATCTGTGGGTCCTTCGGGCATGACGCCTTCCGGCAGTAAACTTTTATGTGAAATACGACCGACGTGCCATATCTGCATGAATATCATGCCGTTGGCTTCGTGTACTGCGTCGGCCACCTGCCGCCAGCCTTCGACCTGTGCCTCGCTATAGATACCCGGTGTCCATAAATAACCCCTCCCTCGTGCGGATACCGGTACACCCTCGGTAATAATCAGGCCTGCTGTTGCCCGTTGTGCGTAATAGGTCGCCATCAGCGGTGTAGGGACATCGCCCTCAGTCGCACGGCAGCGCGTCATGGGTGCCATGACCATTCGGTTTTTCAGCGGCAGGGTTTTCAGGTCGTAGGGTTTAAAAAGACTGGATGTCATGTTGCTACCATCGTTATCAGTGGCTGGATAGGTCAGGAATACTACATGAGTTTAATCAATTGTCGAACACACTCGTACAGTTGGCATTATGCCGCGATCAGATGAGTTAGGTCTATAGTTTCTTACAGGTTATCCCTGGACCATCTAAGTGATATGCTTTTTTTATAAATAAAACCAGAGGAGGAAATGTCGATGAAGGGAATCAGTCTGGCAGACTTTGTAGAAAAAACACGGAATGAAGTAGTAGAAGCTGCAACCAGAAAACCTGAAGAACATATTTTCAATCTTAAGCAGGTAGAGCTCACGGTCAAGTTTCAATTGGAAGGTAGCGTGGAAACCGGTTTTAATCTTTTTGCCATTGCAAAAGGAAAAGCGGGAGCGAAAGCCGGCGAAACACACGAAGTAAAACTGATATTAGAGCCACTGGAAAAAGGCGCGGATTCCAATAAAGGAATCCGTACTCTAAACGAGGCCCCCTTCCAGAAGCTTGGTGTAAAAGTTGACCCAAGTACTGGCTATATGATCATAGTCGATGCGCCATCTGGTCAGGTAGTCCGACCAACCAGTGCTCTACCGGGAGGAATAACCTTGGAAACATTTGGAACCTTGGATTTTTCAAAATCATTCAAGATAGATGATGACTAACCACATCCAGGTAGACAGAAGGGTTGATTAAGTTTATCTGTAAACAATAGGGTGCCTCAGTGCTCGTTGTTCGGCCATGGTTAAATATTATATAAACAAGGTAACCCTGATATTTCCTTTAAGTGGTTCACTTTTTTGTCGTTATCGGTAGCTTGATCATTATTGACTGTGATCAGGAATGAGTCGAGAGGAGCAGTAGAAGTTGGTCTATGATTAATCCATGCATGCTTTTATTGTCATCCTTGCTACGGCAGGGGGATTGGTCGTTGGCGGGCTAGCCGGATTCTTCGTACCGCTCCTGTTTTTTATTGCGCAGAATGAACCTCCGGGCGGCCCGGCGTCAGCCGGTTGGGTATTTGCTATTATCACATTGCCGGTGTTTTCGCTTCTAGGTGCAATATTGTTTGGTGGTCTTGCCCACAAGTATTTAAAAAAGAATGCCACACAAAGAGACGAGTCCTCGTCAGCATAAAACAGTCTTCTGTCGCTTATCAATTATCCAGATAAGTCCAAACCCTGAACTTCCTGTTTTGTATACCTGGGCGTGATATGTTTTGGGCAGTTCCAGTCGTAGGCCTGGATATCAAATATGACCAGTCGTTCAATGCGTGCCTCGTAATCCGGCATCTGAAGTTGCTGCAGTAACCCCGTATCATCACCCGCTTCGATGATTTTGGTTTCTGCCCATATTTTCAGGCGTTGCTGTGATGGGTAGTCCATAAGAATCAATGCAGCCTTTTCGCTGGCAAGTATATTTCCTGTACTGATGTACTGTCGATTACCCCGGAAGTCGGCATAGGCGATCGTGGTGTTATCGATAGCTTTCAGAAACCCCCTGGATCCACCACGGAACTGGACATAGGGCCAGCCGTTTTCCCCGACTGTCGCCATATAAAAACTGTCTCGTGACTGGATATAAGCTATTTCTTTTTCCGTGAGCTGATACCGGTCGCCCGATGTTTCCCGGTGGGCGTTGTCATCACGTGCGCCGTAGCGTTCCTGTGCTTGCTTTACGCTGTCGGTAAAGACCAGTTTGGTGTAATTTTTGTCCATACTGTGATCTCGTGGATTAAATCATTGAATGGTGAATGATAGGCCGACATCAGCTGTGCGCGCCGTTCAGGAAGTATTTTATATCCGTGTATATGAAGCGTACGGAAGTCTATGGATCAGGTGGATTCACGGGCTTGCTTGGTATTATCGAAATAGCCGATCCTGCCATTCCGGCATTCGAGCAATACGTTAGCGTTTTTATTCTTGTCCAGCACCTTCTGTAGTTCATTCAGGGTATGAATTCCCTTGCCGTTGGCGCTGACGATCAGGTCACCCACCGGCCATTCCATTTCATCTGCCTGCGTTCCCTGGTGGATGTGTGTCACCACCAGTGTGGGTTTGTTTTTCTCGATGGTCTGTAACATCTGGATCTGGGCATCGGTATCAATTTTTTGCATCGCCTCGATGATGTCAAAACTCAGTTCCTGAATGATCATGCCGAACACCTCGATGTATTTTCTCTCATCGATAATGGGATTGTAGTTAACGCCTTTTTGCGGATTACGCCTTGCCCTGGCATGGGTGACTCTTGTTTTCCCGTTCCGTTGGTAAACAATATCAACCTTCTGACCGATGGGAACCAGTTTGATCACATCAAAGATGTTTTTATGTCGGTAGAGGCCTTCTGTGCTGATGACGATGCCGTGTCTATCAAATTCCACCCCGCTGATGGAAAGGATGACATCACGTTTCTGGATGCTCGCCGATTCGAGAAATCCGCCTTCGTCAATTTTTCCTACAATTACCCCCTTTGCCGTGGATTGATTTAATAGTGGATTAAAGTTCTCGGCATTCTTTTGCAGATAACCACCGATGCCGGCAAAGTGAGGTTCGTTTTTGTTGAGCAGGTTGTCGATGATGATCTTGACGAAGCTTGCCGGGGTGATAAAACCGATATTGGACGCCTCCATCATGACGGCCGTATTCAGGCCGACCACCTTGCCATCTTCGTTGATACAGGGTCCACCCGAATTTCCCGGGTTAATGGCGGCATTGGTGACAAATCTTTCCGTCGTATATTCCGTGCCTGATACAAAGTTGGTGATCTCGCCACCGGTGATATTCGGTTCGACCATGCCCATGGGATAGCCAATGGCCTTGATATTCTCTCCACGCATCGGGCTGGAACTGTCCTCGAGCTCAAGGTACTCGATATCCTTGATGGCCAGGGATTTGAATCGTTCCAGCTCGCTGTCGGTAAGCCTGATCAGTGCAACGTCGGGCTCAAGCCTTTTTACCAGGCCGATGACTTCGGCTTCGAAGCGTTCTTCACTGGTCAGCATGGAGCTGACTTCAATCTTGAGGGCGTTTCTTACTACATGGGCATTAGTGACGATATAGCCTTCGAGATCACTGTAACGAACGAAAAACCCCGAGCCTGACCAAACACCGGGAATCTTTATAGAAGGATTCATTACCGACTGGATATCTTCCTCGATGTGGCCTTCGACCTGAATCTGCACGACGCCACTAATCATGTCCCGTGCAATATCATTGTGGTTGTTATTATTCGACATGCCTTGATTATACAAGCGAATGTGGGTCAGGTCTTAAAACCTGCATTAATCATAAATGCAGGTTTCGGTAACGAGTTCAGAGTCCTGTTGATAACAAACCACCCTATAGAAACAAATTACGTTCACTGATGATGTCAGCCACGGTTTGCGGCACCAGGGTTTTCCAGGACTCATCACCCTGACGGATTTTTTTCAGCACATCATCGGCGTGGATCGACAGGTGATCCCGGTCGATGGTATCCAGGCTACGAAGGTAACCGTTCTCCAGCAGGTGTTTGTATAGATGGCGCAGGTGATTTTGTACCCTGAGTTCTTTTACAGTAGTTAATGTGCCATCTGTTTCAATGGCGGGGCAGACGTACATACGCATGTCATTACGGAACAGGCGCCCGAAGGCCTCCAGTATGCCGCCCTCCAGGTCTTCATAGTAGGCTTCATTGAATAACTGGCGCAGCATGGGTACACCCAGTGCAACGGCGACCGGTTTGTTGGTCCGCTTGAACAGGTATTGAGCCAGGCGGTAAAACCGGTCGAAGTTTGAGATCATTACGTTTTTACCGAGCGCGCATAAGATATCGACACGCTGTAAAAAATCCTCGACATTGATCGCATCGCCATCGGTGAGGTTCTGCAGGGTGATTTCGCTGAGTACCATCACCTCATCGCTGTTGACGTCTGTTTCCTTGCAAAATTCACGGTGTGCGGCATCAAGCATGTCGATATTGAATTTTGTCGGTGGGCGAAAGCGGCTGCGTTCAATCAGTACCGATTTTTTGTACAGGGCATCCGAGGGTTGTACCAGTTTGCCGTCGGGCGTAAATATGGCGGCCTGTGCGAGACCATATTGCACCAGCCTTAATGCCATTAAACGGTTATCAACTTCTTCAAAGGCCGGGCCACTGAAGTCAATCATGTCGATTTCCAGCTGATCGCCTGACAGCCCGTCCATCAGTGATAGCAACAGCTCCAGCGGGTCGTTACGCAGGTAGTGGGCGCCATAGATCAGGTTGACACCAAGCTTGCCGAGTGTTTCCTGATCCTGTGTACCGGATTTTCCTTTCAGCGCGACGTGCACATCGATTTGTGACGGCGCTTCACCGGGCTGTGTCTGAAAGCGGATACCCAGCCAGCCGTGTCCGGCGCGTTTTGTAGCATAGCTGAAAGTTGCTACGGTGTTGGCAAAGGCAAAGAAGGTAGAGTCCGCACCACGTGCCTCACCCAGGCGCTCAATCAGGGATTCATACTCGGTATCCAGCATGGCATGCAGACGTTCACTGCTGACATAGCGTTTGCAGGCGCCGTAAATGGAGTCACTGACCTTCATGTCGTAGGCAGATAGCGACTTGGCGATAGAGCCCGCGGCCCCGCCTACCTTGAAAAACCAGCGTACTGTTTCCTGGCCGGCGCCGATCTCTGCAATGGTGCCGTAGGTCCCGCGGTCCATATTGAAGGCCTGGGCCTTGTGATAGGCATCAAGTGGTGATTTTTCCATTGAATACTCTCGTGTATTGGATTTTTATGGTCGTATTATATCCGGTTGACGGCAAAATACCTGTGCAACCGCCTGATCAGGATGAAGTTTTTAATACATGTATGAAATATAATTAACCAATAAACAAAACAGGTACGATTGAGTGACTCAATAGTGCTTACACAACAAACCCGGAGCGACAGGGTTCGTTATTCAGGCATTGGTCTGGAAGTGTTCCCGGGTT
>JAPHTU010000226.1 GCA_026196145.1 Gammaproteobacteria bacterium | reverse complement strand
TCTATCATGATTACAGCAATCGCTGACCGAATTTGGCACGTGTTCGTTATTATCAGGATTTGCAAGAGGGGACCCGGAGTACGGCAAAAGCTGAGGTTTTGTCGAAGTACTGACAGATGAATGAATTTCGCCTACTTTTTCAGCCATAGCTTGGTGTCTCGTTGGGAATATATAAATAAACCGCAATTGTACCGATTTCAATGGTTTTGGTAATCCCCTGCTTACTAACGGAAATCGCTTGCGGTAATTCTGATTTAAGCCGGTTACTCGGCACAACCAGCTGTGTTTATCTCCATGATTCATATAAACCTTAACTCGCCATATTCAGGGAATATTGTGTGAGTTAAAGCCCCGACAATATTCCGCGCAGGGATTCGACCTATTGGCCCATAGCCGGTTGATCTATGGTTCAATGACTCTAAAGAAATAGTTTTTCAGATGGTCGATCAAACTTTTACACAAGCTTGCATCCATAGCCTGGTTGAATTTTCTATGACAGACCTGACCTGTTTCGTGGTTCTGCAGCGCATCGCTATTCTGTCTGTATATACATGTAACTATTTATCTGTTTCAAACAGAAAAAAACATCAGCAGTTTACCCGCCAAATGAGCTCATACAATGCTGATACTCCATACTATATGCAGCCCTGTTACGTGAGCTCCCCGTAATGCCGCGTGAAAGCCCACTGATTGAAGTACCATATCTGGAGCTACCCGTAATACCGCCGTATGGAGCGCTTTGCACAGAACCACGCGCTACTCTGCCCATTACGCTGTAATCACGTGACCCCTTACTTGCCTTGTCAGCGCAATCCTTTTTAAACCTAGCATGAAGGGGGGATACCAGAAGGATAACTGCTGACAGGCAGATGAGATTGACCAGCTTTCCTAATCTATATCTCTGCAACATAACGCGCTCCCTTGCATAACCAGTAAAAACATATGCCTGTTCCAATAATCAATAAGGAAATATAACCCGTAGCAACGCCAGACACGCGTTCATGAAATACATAATCAGATGAAAACCAATGAAGTCGGTGAAAGCGAGAAGTGAATACAGGACTTATCAGCCAAACGAGATCAATTCATAAATCCCGGGAAAGGATGTTAAAGCGTAACCCACGGATGTTTTAACCCAGTCCCCCGGTCGGTTCCCACTCGGTAAAGAATCGCTTTGAGGCGGCAAAGTCAACGAACTGTTTCTGGTAAGTTTCCATTTCACTAACGACTTGCTTGGCCTCATCTGTCTCCAGTTGCTTAAGATCAGCAGCACTTTCAATCCAGATTTCCATAATTCCATCATAGGGCTCGTCAGCGCCCCGGGCTTCCCTCAGGGCATTGTTCAACTCAATATTGAACGTCAGATTTTTTATAATGGTGACGGGGCCGACTATATCTGACATTTGACTAATTAAATCCGCAAATTCATTGCCGTTCCAATATTCGCGAAATTCTGCCGTTGTTAGTTCAGGACGCTTTTTCATGCAGTGGATAAAACGGATCATAGCTAACCCCCTTGGTATTCGTTATTGTCGGCTCATGTCGATATTATAGGATAACGCCCTGATGTGTCATGCCAAATCAAATGATTTACTCGATTTTATGGATTGTCACCAGACCGCATAGTCGAGGTACTTATTCCAATCAGGCTGGCAACCAGAATTGCCATGTAAAACACGCCAAAGATGGCTTCCATATAAACCAGAAAACGGGCAATGGGCGCAACCGGGCTGATATCGCCATAACCCAACGTCGTCAGCGTAACAAAGCTGTAATAGGCGGCATCGGCGAAGTTGTCATACCAGGGCAGCTGCTCAAGGCCATTGAAAGCCCCTGGCACTGCCTGCGCCAGAAACAGGTAACTCAGGGCCCATATCAAACCCATGAGTAAATAAATGCAGATCGCACCAACGATCTTGTTCCAGTTAATCGGGCCTGTGAATAATATCTGGCGCGCCGCCAGCCAGGTTGCGTATAAATAAAATCCGACCAGTATCAGTAAATGCAAATAATCCAGACCGGCATGCTCAAACAACAGGCCCATTACAGCAACAATAACGATCGCCAGCAAGAAACCAACGCCCGTTCCAAACCAGGCACGATCTTCCTTCGTACTAGCAATACCGGCAGCGACTGTAATGATCGTAGCTGACTGAACAAGCTGTTGTCCCAGGCCACCCGGAATCTGATCTGCCATCGCACTGATAAACAACAGGAGCACCAACGCAATGGTCAGATGCACAAAGTTATTTTTCTCTGTCGTTTTTGCCATCCGTTTATCCAGGGTTCAGGTATTTGGTCCATGGCTAACAATATCCATCAAAGCACTACTTCATCGTATCAAGCTGTTTAAGTTCATCTGCGATTTCACGACTCAGCTTACCCAGTGCATGGCTCTGTGCCAGCACCAAGGCCGCGTAGCCCTCACCGGTGACCGGTTCAACGATAACACTCTGCTTCGAGACATAGGCCTTGTCACTGTCGGGATCCAGTACAAACCAGCGAACATCCAGGATAACCTTTTCGGCCAGTGATCCCTCAAAGGCGTTGATTTCCCCCTGTATCTCGTATTTCGCCTGCAGGCGCGAATCCGCTGGATAGACACTGATACTGCCGGTTTTCAGAAGACTGCCCAGGTTGGTGCCCAGTACACGATGGAAATCATCCTCCAGGGAACCCGCCCAGCGATCAAACTCATCGACAACTACGAGGTTATCCGTTGAACGAGTAATGATATTGGGCCTGCTCAGATATTCAGGAAAAGTAAACGGTCCAAGACGCAAGCCGACCCCACCGGCACGCACAATGTTAACTGACTGATCTGCCTCAGTTGCCGACAGGGAATAAAAGTTCGAGGGCCGCGTTTCACCGCCGATACAACCGGATAACATTACCCCGAGTAAAATAACAGCCAGCAGATTCAAAGTTTTGTTCATGAGTTATTTCCCCTTACCCTTGATTAATGCTTCTGGATGACGCTCCAGGTAATCGGCCATCGCCTTGATGGAACGCGATGCATTTTTCAGTTCACGCAAGGTCGCATCTATTTGCGGCGTGATCGTTGTATTCATGCTCCGGGTAAAGGCCGCTGTTTCTTGCAGTGTGGCATCCAGTGACATGATTGCATCTTCAATCTCGTTACTCTCCAGCAACTGTCGCGTACGGTTGACTGCGCCACCCAGGTCCCGGCCAATCTGTTCAAGCGGCATGGCGGAAATCTTGTTGATAATGCTGGTCAAGCCTGCGGTAAGTTCATCCAGTGAGGTAGGCAGGGTCGGTACGACCAGGCGGTCATTTTCCATCACGACATCCACCCTGGGCTCATCCGGGTACATATCAAGTGCAACAAGCCGCGCCCCGGTCAACAAACTACCGCTTTCCAGCCGTGCCCGCATACCATTATCGACCAGTCGCTGCATATTATGCTCGCCGCTACCCTGTTCACTCAATAGTGCCTCGACATCCATTCGACCAACTATCTCCATACGACCGTAGTAAATTTCGACAAACACGGGAATCTGGATAGCAAAATCCTGCGCATCGAATTGCAGGCGAATATCGGTCACTTCACCAACCTTCATCCCCCTGAATTCAACTGGCGCCCCGATCTCAAGACCACGGACAGAGCCATTAAAATACATGACCATTTCACGTGAGTCGTAGGTCTGTGTAAAGGCCTCATTTTTGTCTGGATACAGTATAAATTTATGATTATCCGGTGTGATTTCGGCTTTAGGCAAAAAAGGCGGCAACCCGTAAGAAATACCCCCGATCAATATCGTCGTCATTGATTCAGTCTGCAGCTCGAAACCCTCGGCAGACAGCGAGACTTCAATACCGCTGGACTCCCAGAAACGGGTATTCATATTGACGTAGTTGAAAAACGGTGCCTTGATGAACACCTTAACATCGATAATATCGCCGTCATCACGCATCTTGTATGAAACAACCTGGCCGACATCCAGACCCCGGTAAATCACCGGAGAACCCTTGTTAAGAGAGCCCCGCTGCTTGGCACTCAGGGTGAAATATCTGCCCTGCTCGTCGGGAATAAACGGCGGTTCCTCCAGGCCGACAAAATCAGTAGTCGACTT
The DNA here is from genome assembly GCA_026196145.1 of Gammaproteobacteria bacterium. Lineage (GTDB taxonomy): Bacteria > Pseudomonadota > Gammaproteobacteria > JAJDYQ01 > JAJDYQ01 > JAJDYQ01. Next base: position 4,846 of record JAPHTU010000226.1, on the reverse strand, counting down.
GCCGGAGCTGGCCGGCTTGATACCAATGAATACACCGGATAACAGTGTTTGCAGGCCCCTGATTTCAGTTGCTGAAACCCGTGGCTCCTCGACCCAGAATTTGGTACCCTCGACCAGCAATTTTTCTGATTCCTTGGATAGCCGCGCCTTAACGACTGCCTGCGTGAAATCTTCCGACAAAGTTACTGACTCAACCACACCGATATCCACATCATGCATTCGAACCTTGGTCTTATTGGCAATCACGCCCGAAGCTTGCTTGAAGATGATTGTCACCAGTGGGCCTTTATCGAGATAGGCCGTGATCGACAGCCAGCCACCAATCAGTAGCGCGATCAGCGGAATAACCCAGAAGATAGATATCCCGCTCTTGCGTGACACCTCAACATCGGCAAAGCCGTTATCAGGCATATCGTGTTGAGAGTCTGTCATTTGTTTCCCCCAGGTTATCCCAAATCAGGCGTGGATCGAATGCCATGGCGGCAAACATGGTGATGATGACCACGGCACAGAAAAATAGTGCGCCATGAGCCGCTTCAATACTCGCCAGGTTGCCCATCTGTACCAGCGACACCAGGATGGATACCACGAATACGTCCACCATTGACCATTTCCCCACCAGTTCGGCCAGTTGATACATTCGGGTCCGTTCTCTTGGACGCCAGCTCGCTCGCATTTTAACACTCAATAACAGGTACATCAGGATGAGTAGTTTCGTCAGCGGGATCAGCACACTGGCAAAAAAAATGACTAGTGCTATCGGCCACGATCCATGATGCAGCAGATAGATAATACCGCTCAGGATTGTATCCGACTGGGTGTTCCCCAATGAAGTCGTATGCATAATTGGCAAGGCATTGGCCGGGATGTAGCAGATTAATGCGCCGATCACCATCGCCCACGTTCGCTGCAGGCTATCCGGCTTGCGATAATGCAGGGCCGTATTACACCGCGGACAGTGCGCATGTCGCTCATGATGGTGGTCGATAGGAACGGCCAAATGACACACATGGCATTCAATAATTTCATCGGCTGCGGGGTCAGGATCAGGCACCTTCACCATCGACCAGACACGTTCCTCATCAAAAGAGGCCTGTGCGCCTGCCAGCATAAAAATCAGCACCACAAAGGCAAACAGCGCAGGGCCGGGAACAATATGCGCCATATCGGCCAGCTTGACCGTTGACACCAGTATCGCCAGCAAAAAAACATCCATCATGCTCCAGTTACCCATATAGTGTAACGTTTTCATCACGGCAGGAATTTCCCTGGGGCGATAGCCAAGATTCAGGGGAACCAGCAGGTATAGCAAGAGAATCATCTGCAGCGCAGGAATAACCACGCTGGCAAATATGACAATCAATGATAGCGCGATCGCACCCTGCCGGTACATTTCGATACTGCCGGTGACTAGCGTGGTATGGCGGATATCACCGGGCAGACCGAAGCCCATAAAAGGAAACGCATTGGCCACGACAAAAAGAATCAGTGCCGCAATAGTAAACGCCAGCGCCTTGTCAAAGGCCATTCGCCGATGGCGATACAGCACGGTGCCACAACGAGAGCAGCGAGCCGTCTCACCCGTTGCAATGTGCCGGTGGTAATAGTGCTGGCCACATTCGTGACAGGTGGCCCGAGCATGTTCGGCGTGATCGTTAATAACTAACCCCGGAATCGGTCACTAAATCAATACACTACCGTAAATTAACGGCTGATACGATACAAAATAATGCCGACGCATTGACACTGCCACGGTTGATTCTGGGAAATTTTAATACCGATTCGAGCATAAAAGTCAGCTACAGATATGCTTCAGGCCAGTGACTGATAGAGTTTCATGATCGCCTTCTCTGCCAAAAGGATGGCGAAGACCACGACGATAAAGGCCACCAGGCCATGCAATACCCCGAGAAATAGCACCTCGTCTCCAAAAGAGATATCCAATACCCACAGGATAATGAACTTGGAGATAAACAGTACCAGCCAGGTCGATAGCCATCGCAGGGCCACGAACGCCTTGCCTGACTTGGACTTGAAATAGCTTGCCATACGATGCTCAAACACAAGGGTCAATTGCAACAATAACTGCAAAACGACTGCGGCAAACAGCGAAATAGTAAAGGAGTTGATGACCACTTTGTCCCAGTATTCATCGAACAAGTTGAGCACCACCAGATCCACTAATATTGCGGTGAAATAACGGATAAACAAACGCTGGCGGTTATTCAGTGTGATCGACCCGTCATCAGGCAATGTGGCTGTATTATTCATTTTGTGACTGTATCCCTCATAAGGTAAGTACGGCTAACAAACCAGTACTCCGCCCGGACGCTACGGCATAGATGATATTTCCATTACTATAAACCCGCTGGTACCAGACCGGTGAACAGTTGTAGCAAGAAATCCCATTATAAATAGTGAACGAGCTGCTGCTTGCGCACAGGCAGGAACAGACTATCTACCCATATCCCACAAGCCGGTTTCCTTGAGGGCGGTGATGCAGGCTTTACTCACCTTCGCTTCATTCTTCTTGATGCAGCTGACAATGCGTCCCTCACCCGGCTTCACATCCAGACAATACTTGTCGGCGTCAGCCTCGCATTCACGCGCAGAATACTGGATAGCTGCAGCACCCATTTTCATGGCCATGGCAGCCTCCATGATATTGCGTTTACACCGGGCCGACAGTTTGTCTTCATAGGCCGTCAGGCACAGCATCATCTTGTTGGAATTCGGATCAATACCATCACAGTATTTTTTTGCCTCCTCATCGCAACCTGATACGGAAACCGATATCACCATCTCTTCCGGCATCTTTTCTCTCAGCTTCTTGCCATGATTATCTGCAAGAGCAACACTTGACAACATCATGCACGGCAGTAATGCAATAAAGGTTCTTTTCAGTAATACCAACACTCGACCTTCTCCCGATTAATAAACAGATAGTTATTGTGAATTATTTCTTGTGCGCTTCATCCAGACGCGCCTTGATACGCTTGGCGTAGTGTTTAAACATAAGCCGCATACTTTCCCAGGACTCGGTATTCGAACCATCCTCATACAGATTCTGATCAACCAGTACCGCCAACCGTTCGCCGGTGGCTGCATCAACAAATTCCGCCTCCAGCACCGCATCCAGTAATTTTAGTTTTTTAGAAACCTTGTCCTGCGCCGTGCCTGCTATCAAACCGACCGGCGTCCAGCCCATCAAGGTACGACTTTTCTTTTTTAATTTTATATCAACCAGCGCGATACGAACTGCCAGCGTACTGGCATCACTATTGGTAACAACCGGGTAGGCCGGTTCCAGCTGCCCGATGAGCGTTTGATGGAACATATCAGAAACCAGCTTGTAGTCATCCGGGGCTACGCCGCGATATTCAGATTGAGGATGAAGGCGGAACTCAATTGGCGTAAACAATACCTTGTTATATTTCGCTAGCTGGATGCCGGGTTTGATATAGCAATAGGAGCCATGCCTTTTGGGACATTTTTCCAGCTTCACATCACCATCGATAAAATCGCTAAGTGAAGGTGCCGCCGCAAATAAAAAACCCGGCATTGTTGCCAGCAGCACAAGAACAATAAACAGTGTCTTCAACCAATTCATAGGGGCTCTCCGTAGTTATCCGGTAATTATATACCAGCCGTGGTTCTATTTAACGGAAAATACTACAGGCAGCAGGGTCTCATTATGCCGGCATTATTTTTCACTTTTCAATGCTTTCGTGGTTATCGCGCTGCAGGGACTAATGACCTGCGCGATTGGTCTTAATAATTTGCATGATAAAAAATAGCATGACCGCATGTGATATCAGCTCCAGGGAGGTAGCCACCCTGACAACTGATAAATCGAGGATGCCAACTACAAGCACACCACCAAGCAGCAAGGTAAAAATAGCACTCCCCGTTATTCCAGTCCGTTTATAGCTATCTCGATATATCTTCGAGATATAAAAACGAAGTGCTGAAAGCGCAATAAAAAATGCCATTACGACTGCCGCATGGAAAATACGCATAACGATAAGATACCGCGCCTCCCCCATGTTCCAGTAAATAATCGCCATAATCAGATAGGTTATAGCTATTAGCGCCAGTGGAATTGAGCATGGCAACTTGCGAAGAGGGACTGCCACAAGTAGCTGAGCAACTCCTGCGATAAGAAATGCATAAATTATCAGCAAATCCTTTGGAGTCTCGTAGAGCACTGCCGATACCAGCCCGGTAGCACCCAGCAATAACATAATAATTACCAGCACCCACAGCCAAATGATTGAAGCCTTGATATTTATTCAACCATCTAAACCGTGGTCAGTCTTCATAACACTCCCTTGAATTATGTGCGGCTGTATATACAGGCAGAATATAACATGAGAATTACACAATCCATTAAGCCCCCTGGCCCATGCGGACCGAGCCACGATACTTCATTATGGCTGACCACATAATACGCATATTGGCTATTAAGTAGTCAGTTCACTTCCTTAGAACACGTCCATTCCAGCTTTCAAGCCAGATTCATTAGCATTTTGTTACTCATTGACACCGTGTTTGCTATCATCAACTCTGGTTAAATCGGATTTGCACAGCACTGCAATGACAACCCCAATTTTACCCCTTATGTGACAAGGAGTTCCTCATGAAGAAATTCACCATTCTTATGATAACAATGATGCTGGCGCTACCCGTCGCGGCAAAACAGGACAAAGACAAGCGTGACGGCGATACTCGAGATGAGCATGCCAACGAGATGGGGCTCGAAAAAGGCAAGGCGTGGGCTGGGAGCAAGGACAAGAAGGACAAGAAGGACAAGAAGGACAAGAAGGACAAGAAGGACAAGAAGGAC
>JAPHTU010000079.1 GCA_026196145.1 Gammaproteobacteria bacterium | reverse complement strand
GACCTGTTACCCAAGGACATCGCCGAAGAGCTGGCTCAGCTGCAGGACAATGTACCGCCCTTTCCTGGCGAGCAGGCCAAACAAATTATCGAGGCTTCGCTGGGCGAGCCCATTGATGAACTGTTCTCCGAATTTTCAGAACAGGCACTGGCATCCGCTTCTATAGCGCAGGTACATGCCGCCACTTTAAAGAATGGACAAAGAGTGGTCGTCAAAGTCCTGCGCCCCGATGTTAAACGCTGGATAAAGCACGATCTGGGCATCCTGTTCACCATCGCCAGGCTGGCCGAGCGCTACTGGAGTGAAGGCCACCGCCTGCGTCCGGTAGAGGTCGTTGAGGAATACCGCAAGACCTTGATGGATGAACTAGACCTGATGCGCGAGGCGGCCAATGCCACTCAACTCAGGCGTAATTTCGAAGGCTCCGATATGCTCTACGTCCCCGAGGTCTACTGGGAGTACAGCCGCAAGACTGTCATGGTCATGGAGCGTATCGAGGGTATCCCGATTGGCGACATGGATGCACTGCGTGCGGCTGGCACCGACTTTAAGGAAATCTCCGAGCGCGGTGTTGAAATCTTTTTCTCGCAGGTTTTCAAATACAACTTCTTTCATGCCGATATGCACCCCGGCAATATCTTTGTTGATGTCAGCAATCCACTAAAGCCGAAATACATGGCCGTCGATTTCGGCATCATGGGCAGCCTGTCGCCCTCCGATAAACGCTATCTGGCAGAAAACTTCATGGCGTTTTTTGAGCGGGATTATTTTCGAGTGGCGCAACTACACGTCGATTCCGGCTGGGTGCCGGAAGGCACCCGTGTCGATGAATTTGAATCGGCCATCCGCACCGTTTGCGAACCAATCTTTGAGCGCCCGTTAAAGGACATTTCCTTCGGCCAGTTACTGCTGCGCCTGTTTCAGACGGCACGCCGCTTTGACATGGAGGTACAACCACAGCTTGTGCTGCTGCAAAAGACCCTGCTGAACATCGAAGGTTTGGGGCGCATGTTATACGACGAACTGGACCTGTGGGTCACAGCCAAACCCTTCCTGGAAAACTGGATGAAGGATCAGGTTGGTGCGCGCGCAATGGTGACCCAGCTGAAACAGGAACTGCCGCAGTGGGGCGAGAAGTTGCCACAATTACCTTTGCTTGCACACAAGGTCCTGAAGCAAGCCACAGAGGGCAACCTTAGAGTGCAGTTGCATGAACGGGACCTCGGACAGATCAAACAGGAAATCCGCGATACCAGCGCACAACGCAACAAGACCATTGCCGGCAGCAGCATCCTCGTTACCAGCGCCATCGTGTTTGCCACTGGAACACTATCAATTGGTTGGCCGATTGGCGGTGCCGTTGTCGGTGGATTAATTCTTATTCAGGGGCTGACGGACTAACCTTTCACGCTCACAATTTGATTTGGCAGACCCCAGGCAATCAGTAGCGATCAAGCTATCTTCATCTGCCTTCTCCAGCACCTCCTTCCATTAAATGGGATCTGTCCCCCACTAATCTTATGTGGCGATTCTAGCCTTCCCGCCAGTGTTGGCCAGACGGCCGCTTTACCATCGAAACTGCCTCTCAACATAACTATACAGCTGCCCCAAAATAGTACAAAACGGCCGGTCGTAAGTTATTTTACCCTCAGCTTATGCTCCCTCACAGCGGTCGCTCTACGCTTCGCATCATCAGCAAAGCACCCGCGTAGCGGGTGCTTTGTCCGACTACATACGTTTGTTATGTGCGTTGCATTTAGACAGGAACAACGTTATTTGCACATGGGCCTTTCTGGCCTTGACCTACTTCAAACTCTACTTGTTGACCATCATTAAGCGTTGCGTAATCGGCACCGCTTTTAATTTCCGAATGATGAACGAAAAGATCTTTCCCTCCATCTTCGGGTGTGATGAAACCAAAGCCTTTACTAGCATCGAACCACTTAACTGTACCTTTACTCATTATAAAATTCTCATTCTAAATGGTGAATCATAATTAAAATTCCACATTCGAATTCACCTTTTCGAAGTAGAAATAAGGCTTTGCTACACAGACATACAACTGTTGTATTAACGAGACCCCTTGTCACCTTATACTTAAATCAATGTAGTGACACGCCCAGTATATAGGTTTACGCGGAACGTTATGCGGTTACCTTCCTAATTACCGGCATATCTGCCGTTTAGTGCAATCTGCTCGAATGACCGATTAATGGTGGCTGCCATCAGATCACGTTGTGACTAATCTGGTATTATTTTTTCGACGCAGCCCTTAATGCAGCGCCATAGGCCTTGTTTGCCCAAAAGCTCATTTCTTCAACATCCTCCAGCGCCTCTTCCGGCGCCTGAAAATAGGACATCTTGTACTCTTTACCCTTCTTGTTGTAAGTAAAGGCTTCAAGCCCTTGACTCCTGAAGTCTTCCTCGGTTTCTTTATCCGCCTTGAGATAAAGAACACTATTCGCGATCAAGCCAAACATCAGGCCATCCAGAAATATGCCGTGGCCGCCAAACATGCCTCTTGCGCTGACCGGCCCGACAGACCGCATGAGATCAACCACATAGGCTGCAAACTCTTTTTCTGCTTTTGATGCCGGCATGATGTTCTATTTATTTCCAGGCTCTGATTTCTTTATGCAGTAACACCTGAGTTGCAGTGTACGAATAGTGATTACGTGTTATCTCTTTTCTTCTCATTAACCCTGGCATCGAATTTATCCTTGTTGATGATAAAGCGTTCATGACGCCCCCTTGATATCCGGTCTACACCGTCGTGGGCCTCGACCGTGAATACCAACCTCCTGCCATCGACTTCGAGCAGCTCAACAGAAGCCGTGATTTCCAGCCCGGGTGGTGTGGCCGCCTCATGGCTGACATCAATGTGCGTACCAACCGTTTGCTCATTCGGCCAATCCAGATGCGGGTTGATTGCCTTGATACAGCTCCATTCCAGAAAACCTACCAGAAAACCGGTGGCGAATACTTCTGGCATCGCCACAAATTCTTCAGACTCCGGATACAGAGATGGCACTGTCTTGGATGGTGGTACCAGGAATTTATGTTCGTATTTTATTCCTGGCTTCAATGATTCTTTCATATCGTTATCTCTTTACTTGTCATAGCCATTTATACATTACCAGGGCATCAACATAACCCTTTCCCGGGTGATTAAACGCCTTTGGCAAGCAGCCAACCGTTTCGAAACCAAGCTTATTCCATAACCTGACTGCTCCTTCATTACTTGATGCCACAAAATTAAACTGCATAGCCTTGTAACCAAGCTCCCTGGCCTGTTGTTGTGAGTGTTCGCACATAGCGGTTGCCAGACCACGGCCTCTCGCTTTTGATGACACCATGTAGCCACAATTACATACATGGCTACCGGGACCAGCCTGGTTGGTTTTTAAATAGTAGGTTCCCAGAATATTTCCGTCTTCTTCGCAAACGTAGGTCTTTCTCGGCGCATCCAGCCATATCTTAAACGCCTGCTCTTTGGTTGTTTCCCTGGCATAGGCATAGGTTTCACCAGCAGCGACTATCCCGTGAAAGATAGGCCAGATTTCGTCGAAGTCTTTAATTGAGGCTTCCCTGATATTCATCGTGTTCAATTATATGCGGGAAGTCGTATTACTGCTGGTATCTCCTGCTATCAGCTTCCTATATAGAAAAAATCCGGCCCAGGGCAGGCCGCGGCCACCCGCATGACCCAGGCCACCGATAGAATAGATCAATGACGCCCCTTTCAACCCCCGCGCCACGCCGTTAGAATGCGCGCACGCCAATATTCAGGATATTTCATTGAAGGATCAACTTATCTCCCTGTTACTCGAAGCACTGCAAGGATTGCAGTCTCAGGGCCAGCTGGATGTCGAATTACCCGATACCCTGAAAATTGACCGCACCCGCGACCCGTCGCACGGTGATCTGGCCAGTAATGTCGCCATGATGCTGGCCAAAAAGGCCGGCATGGCGCCGCGTGATCTGGCACAAAAGATTCTGGATGCCCTGCCACCGTCTGATGTGATCGACAAGGCCGAAATTGCCGGGCCCGGTTTTATTAATTTTTTCCTCAAGTCCGACGCCGCCAATGCAATAGTTGGCCAGATCCTGTCTGCCGGCGACAGTTACGGCAAGAACCAGTCCGGCAAAGGCGTGCGCGTACTAATTGAGTTTGTCTCCGCCAATCCAACCGGGCCTTTACACGTCGGGCACGGGCGAGGCGCGGCCTATGGCGCCTCTCTGGCTGCCCTGTTGAGCGAAAACGGCTACGACGTCAGCAAGGAATATTATGTCAATGATGCCGGCCGCCAGATGGACATCCTTGCGGTCAGCGTGTGGATGCGTTACCTCGACCTGGCCGGCGAAGACCTGCCCTTCCCAGCGAACGGTTACCAGGGCGATTACATCTGGGATATCGGCGCCACCCTGCACCGCGAACATGGCGACGATTATCGCTACAGTGCAGACATTGTCCTGACCGACCTGCCGGCGGATGAAGCGGATGGCGGCGACAAGGAAAGTTATGTCGATGCCCTGATTGAGCGTTGCAAGGAACTGGTTGGCGACGATGGGTACAAGATCATTCACAAACAGGGTCTGCTGGAGATAACCGATAACATCCGTCGCGACCTGAAAGATTTCGGCGTGGAGTTCGAGGAATGGTTCCCGGAATCCTCGCTGATGGACAGTAATACGATCCAGGACTCTATCAAGCGCCTGCAGGAGTCTGGTGATGTATATGAAGAGCGGGGCGCAAAGTGGTTCAAGTCATCTGCCTATGGCGATGAAAAAGACCGCGTGGTGCAACGTGACAACGGACTGTATACCTACTTCGCCTCCGACATTGCCTACCACATGAATAAGCTGGACCGTGGCTTCGACCGACTCATCAACATCTGGGGTGCAGACCATCACGGTTATATCCCACGGGTAAAGGCCGGCATCCTGGCCATGGGTGGCAAGCCGGAACAACTGGAAATCATGCTGGTGCAGTTCGCCAACCTTTTCCGCAACGGCGAACAGGTCGCGATGTCGACCCGCTCCGGGCAGTTTGTCACGCTACGCGAACTACGCGATGAGACCGGTAACGATGCCGCACGTTTCTTTTACGTCATGCGCAAGTGCGAACAGCACCTGGACTTTGACCTCGACCTGGCCAAGTCACAGTCCAATGACAACCCGGTGTATTACATTCAATATGCACATGCACGGGTCAGCAGTGTGTTTCGTCAGCTGGCCGAGCGTGGCCTCGAGTATGAGCAGCAACAGGGACTGGCATCACTGGACCTCGTTACCGAGGAACATGAACAGGAAATGGTCAAGCTCATGAGCGCCTACAGTGAACTGATTGAACGTGCCGGCGCAAACCATGAACCACATCAACTGACCTACTACTTGCGTGACCTGGCACAGGCCTTACATGCCTATTACAACGCGCATCAGTTTATTGTAGATGACGGTGCGTTACGTAACGCCCGTTTGTGTTTAATCAGCGCTGCGCAACAGGTCATACGCAACGGCCTGCGCCTGCTCGGCGTTAGCGCGCCGGAACAAATGACCCGGGACGACGAATGACCGCACCGCAAAAAGTCAAACTACCGCCACGCAAGAAAAACAAGCATGGTGGATTTGGCTGGGGCGCCTGGTTTAGCGGCCTGTCTATGGGCGTGCTCGGCACCTGGCTGGTCATGAGCGGTACCATCGACTTTGAGCAACTCATGCAACAAAGCGAGATCGTGATTGACGATAAAAAGTCACGTGATGACAGCAACGATATCGTTGATAACCTGCCGATCGAATTTTATAAGCTACTACCCAACCGGGAAGAACAGATCCCGGCACATGTCATTAGCGAGCAGGTGCGTGAGGCATCGCCGGACAAGCCGATGGACAAGCCCGGACGCTACCGCTTGCAGGCCGGATCATTCCAGAAACTGGAAGACGCCGATCGCCGCCGCGCCAGCATCCTGATCCTTGGACTCACCACCCACATTGAGAAAGTCATACACGGCGGCAAGACATGGCACCGCGTCATGCTCGGCCCATTCGACTCACTCCAGCAACTGGAAATTGCGCGCCGTCGTATGCATGAGAACAAAATCGATACGATTGTACTGAAGCTGAAAGGCTAGCAGTTCTTCTGCCACATCCCAAATGTACTACACTTAATTCGCATTTATACGTTTTATGATATTTGCTATCTTTCATTGTCTGCACACCGTAAGACGAGGTTAATATGAAACGACTGGTAATCACTTTACTCGCAGGCTTTACCTGCATGATCCCACTACAGGCGTATGCCGAATCTGACAACAAATCCGGCTTTGGCTTTGGCATGGGCTCTGGCACACCGACACGTAGCGGCAATAACTACGGCTGGGGCTTCGGTCCTGCAGAGGATTACGACCGGCGTGATAATGACATAGACAGAAGCTCCGCCACTGGTGGCTGGTCCTGGGGCAACGGCCGCCGCGACTATCGCCGTGAGCGACCTTTTTTCAGGTACGGTTCACGACGCAACTATTATGGTCCACCGCCTCAGTACATGGGGCATCCCGACTGGCGTAATTATCCTCCACCACAACACCCGTATTGGCAACAACACCAGCAACCTGCGACGAATAATCCGCAATAACTCCAATCAGCAGGAGGCGCTTAAAAAAACAGGGGCGCTATGGCCCCTGTTGATTTGTCTCACAATGCCCCGCGCGGGTAAGAAAGGATTACGGAAACGCAGGGATTGTCGGTTCAGTGCCTTCCACCTCGGCTTCCGGATGGTGCTTTTTAACCAGATCGGTAATTTCGTCAACACGGTTTTTTGGCACATCAATCATCAGCAGTAACTCACCTGCTTCGATTGCCTTCTCGAAGGCCTTGAGTTGTGAGTTTTCGATACTAATGCCGATCATGCCGGAAACCCATGCACCGAAGCCGGCGCCGACAACACCCATTCCCAGAATAGCGCCACCACCGAGTATCAGGCCAGCCGGGGGAAACGTCATCGCAACAAGACCGGCCAGTATGCCGGTGCCACCGCCAACGGCAAGCCCTTTTTCGACAGCAGGGATAAAGTCACTCTCCTGTAACAGGTTGGCCTCAGGCAGGTTTGCATCATGTAAAGGGTGATGGTCTTTTGCTGCAATGTGGAGATGCCGCTCATCCACACGCGCCAACAACAGTTCATCAACGATCTGGGAGGCACTTTCTACCGTGGGAACCAAAAAATACAGTCTTCTCATGTTCATCTCCTTTTTAATATGTTTTTAATTATGGTCTCTCCTGTAACCAAGTCTGGACTTATATTGTTCCAAGTCAAGCATCTGCCGATGGAATACTGGCGACATTGATTCATATCACCATTGTGGTGCAATCACAGTTTCCCTGATTATTACGACACCACAGAATCCACCTAACTTTTAGATCGCCTGCCTGTCTTTATTGGTCTGTGCTTCCTGGCGTCTTTTACCAGGCCGGGCTCAGTGGCTTTCACATGCCTGAGCACCCTTCTTGTAATCACCGGGCCGATGATTTCGAACATTATCGTGGATCCAATAACAACGGGCAGTATGATGTCCTTGATTTCCGGGAAGCGCTGCGCGGCAAACAGCGCCATGCCCAGCGCCACGCCAGCCTGTGGAAACAGACACAGCCCCATCCATCGTTGTACTGCTGGCTCTGCCCCGCCCAGGCGGGCGCCAATGCTAGCGCCACCATAGCTGCCCACCATGCGGGCAATAATATACGCTGCACCAATCCATCCAACGGCAACCAGTTTGCCGACCTCTAGCGAGGCGCCGGCCAGCAGGAAGAATAGCAACAGCACCGGCCATTCAATATCGTCCAGGCGCTTGAAAGGCCTTTTGTAATGTCTTGCCAGTGAGGCCACTGTACTACCCATGGTAATAGCCACCAGGATAGGAGACAGATCCAGCCAGATGGATATCCCCGTACTCAGCAGTATCATGCCCAGCACCTTGGCCTGGGTAGACTCTCCCGAACGAATTTGATCGGTGAATACCAATGGCAGGCCCATAAGCAGCCCCAGTAAGATGCTACCGCTGATTTCTGTCAGCCCGGACAGGATTGCACCTGCAGCCCCACCGTCTCCATTGACCGCTCCAACTGCCGCCAGTAAAAAACTGAAAATCAATAAACCCAGGGCATCATCAATGGCAACGATACCGAGTAATATATCGGTAAACCTACCCTTGACCTTCATCTCTTTCACGACATCCAGCATGGCGGCCGGGGCAGTGGCTGCCGCGATACCGGCGAGCAGCAGTACAGCGGCCGGTTCAACGCCAATGGCAAATAACAGTATGGCCACTGTGATCGTCGCACCAGCCACCTTGCCAGCGGTCAGCCAGAGTACTGCCCTGCCATTCTCGCGCAGTGCGTAGTAGGTGATCTCCCTGCCCAGCATGAAACCCACCAGCGCCAACGCAATATGCGTTAGCAATGGAAACCATCGCTCAAGAAACACTTCAGGCAACAGGGCAAGACCGTAAGGCCCAATCAATATGCCCGCAAGCAATAACAGGGTAACGCGTGGCAGTGGCGTATGGCGGCCCGCAATATCTGCCAGCAGCCCCAGAAGAAACATGCCGCCGAGCGAGAGCAGGACAGTCGGTATTTCAGCAATCTCGAACATCAAGGCATTTCCTCAATCCAGCCAGATACATCTGTCTTATGAAAAGTGTAGCACCGCATACAGGTATTCCCTTGCCATCATGATGGGTATAAACGCTTGCGCACGCTTGATGCTTATCAAACCGTTACGGGCAGCCTCGGTTTACAATTAGCGATCAACTGCCATATCACCTATATTCTCATGGCAGCCCCTGAACCAGCATCCCGTCAGAAGATCATTGAGCACAAACACCATGCAACCCGGCAACCTGAATGTAAACAATCCAAATCCGCAACAATTTGCCCTGTTTAATCTGGGGTTCAGGATATTTTTTCTGGCCGCAGGAGTCTTTTCAATTCTTTCAATTTCACTCTGGGCAAGCATTTATCTATTCCAGTACTCACCGCCCATTCAATCCATGTCCATTTCACAATGGCATGCCCATGAAATGATCTATGGCTATAGCATGGCTGTGGTTGCAGGATTTTTACTAACGGCCGTAAAAAACTGGACGGGCGTTCAAACCATTTTCGGAAAACCGCTCATGCTGCTTTTTGCCTTATGGGCGGTAGCGCGCATACTGTGGCTGACCGGCACATCGTACCTGCTCATAGCAGGTATTTTCGACAACCTGTTTATACTTCTGTTATTCCTTGCCGTCAGCCATCCAGTTATCAAGGTAAAACAATGGAAGCAACTTGCCGTATTATCCAAGATTCTTCTATTACTTCTTTTTAATGTTCTTTTTTATCTGGGAGCATTCGGCATTCTTGACCAGGGAATTTACTGGGGACTGTACGGTGGCCTGTACCTGATTATCGCCCTGATATTTACCATGGGCAGACGTGTGCTGCCTTTCTTTATTGAAATGGGTGTCGGTTACCCGGTCAAGCTGTTTAATTCCAAGTGGCTGGATATTTCGAGCCTGGTATTCCTGCTTTTATTTTTCATCATCGAATTGTTTTTCAATATCCCATGGCTGTCAGCCGGCCTGGCAATGGGCGTATTTATTGTCAATGCGATCAGGCTGGTTGCCTGGCATACGCCGGGCATATGGAAGACAACCCTGTTGTGGAGCCTTTACATACCTTTCTGGTTTATCACTGTTGGATTCCTGTTGCTGGCATGCTCCTATTTCTTCGGCATATCAATGTTTCTCGCCATCCATGCCCTTGCCTTTGGTGGCATTGGGGCCCTCACCATGAGTATGATGTCGCGCGTATCACTCGGGCATACCGGACGGGACATTAGCAGCCCTCCCCCCATTATCGGGTATGCATTAGGCATCCTTTTGTTAGGCGCATTTTTCAGGGTCGTGGTACCACTCTTCGTAACGCAATATTACACGCTCTGGATCGGTCTATCGCAGCTACTCTGGATTATTGCCTTTCTTATATATACGGTCACTTATCTCCCCATGTTCACCAAACCCCGGATTGACGGGCAGCCGGGATAAATTGTCAAGGAAAGCACGGGCGTCCCTTGAAATAATACCCGCTCGCAACCATATTTTTGTCCATCGATTTAACTGGATAAATTTATGCTACGTATTGCACTTTTTCTTGGCACCAATATCGCGATCCTGCTGATCCTCAGCATTACTTTCAGCATCCTGGGCTTTGAAAGCCTGCTGGCACAAAACGGCGTCGACCTGAATCTGAATGCCCTGCTGGTGTATTCCGCACTGATTGGTTTTTCAGGCTCCCTGATCTCGCTGTTCATGTCCAAATGGATGGCTAAAAAAAGCATGGGGGTACGGATCATTACCCAGCCCTCTTCCGAACTGGAACAGTGGCTGGTGAATACGGTGGCTTTTCAGGCACGTACCGCCGGTATCCGCACGCCAGAGGTTGGCGTATTTGATCACCCCTCGCCAAATGCCTTTGCCACCGGCTGGAACAAGAACGATGCACTGGTTGCCGTCAGTACCGGCCTGATGCAACACATGGGTCGTAACGAGGTGGAGGCCGTGTTGGGACATGAGGTCAGCCATGTCGCCAACGGCGACATGGTGACACTGGCCCTGATACAGGGCGTGATCAATACCTTCGTCATCTTCCTGTCACGCGTGATTGGCTTTCTGGTTGACCGCATTGTTTTCAAGGTGGAACGTGGACACGGCCCGGCCTTCTGGATTGTGTCCATGATCGCACAGTTTATTCTTGGCATCCTCGCCTCTACCATCGTCATGTGGTTTTCACGCTGGCGTGAGTTTCGTGCCGATGCCGGTGGCGCCAAACTGGCCGGCCGGCAGAAGATGATTTCTGCCTTGCGTCGTCTGCAGGCCTCGCATGATGCACCACCACTACCCGATGAGATGGCGGCACAGGCGATCAACGCCGGGCGCATGCAGGCACTGTTTTCAAGCCATCCGCCATTAGAGGTTCGCATTGCCGCACTGGAAAGGGGTGATGCCTGATCGATAAACCTTTTACTTCACCTGCCGTTAGTGATTACACTCGCCATGGGATTTATTTCATTCAGGAGCAGGTAATGTCAGAAGCAGTTGTTGCACAAAAATCACCCTATGAGGTTGAACTGGAACCCGGCACCTACTGGTGGTGTGCATGCGGTCGATCAAAGGACCAGCCGTTTTGCGACGGCGCACATCAGGGCACGGAGTTTTCACCTGTCGAACTCAAGGTCGAGAAAAAGGAAACTTACTGGCTATGCGGTTGCAAGGCAACCAAAGATCAGCCGCATTGCGACGGGGCACATAACAAGATCTAATTATGAAAAAGCCAGTGGTTCTCACTGGCTTTTTTAATCGTCGCCCCCATGACACAGCCAGTCGATATACTGGCCTTGCAAACCGGGTCAAAACAGTCGCCCTGTAAAGAGCTCGCCCAGGTGACATACTCTAAATTATTATCAAACCTATAAGATCATATAGGTTTTATCACTGATATTGTTTTAATTATTCCAAAAATGAACTATGCCGTGGCACAGAGCCAGGAAATAGTTAAAATGCTACAAAACACCCCAGACTGTGTGAAAACACCTTAGCTATCACCCTATCTTGATATAATTTTTTGCATATTGTTCATCGTCATAGTGAGATGATTATGTCGGGTTAT
>JAPHTU010000160.1 GCA_026196145.1 Gammaproteobacteria bacterium | reverse complement strand
TGAATAGTTGCGGTATTAGATGGAGTGGGGAGTTATGAGAACGAATAGAGAACGATACAAGGCCAGTCGCCAATTATTAAGCCTGTCCTCGATTATTTGTATAGGCAAAAGGCAAGACCTGACCCTTTATATTGAAAGGCAAGACCTGACCCTTTATATTGAAAGGCAAGACCTGACCCTTTATATTGATTGACCCTTTATATTGATTTTTGTATAGGCAATAGGCAAGACCTGACCCCGTGTGTGTCTGTGTCTAGTAGTTCTGAGGAGAGATGATGGCTAGCGATAAGGATGCGCAAAGTGGCTATGTTTTAAAAACTTCGAGTTTGAAGTTACTAATCTATTTGTTGGGTGGTGAACTAGTGCTTGCATATTTGATCCCCCCAAATATATTGAGCTCAGCGCAATCCCTGTCTTTATTCGTAGAAGCAATGAGCATATTCGCGCCTATTATAGATAAGATTCAACCGCCATATGCTCCTAATCCTGGCCCCGTTAAGTTTTACCTTGCAGTTACATTGCTATTATTCCCTGTCAAGGTATGGATATTTTATGTATTGCTTAATAGTGATAGATTTGGTTTATATCGACACCTTGTTGTGTCAACTGAAACCGAAAGCTCGCCTGATAGCCCGGTAGATTTTGTCACTGAGCCATTGCGCCAAGAGAAAGACGTTCCACCCTCTGGAAAATCACGTTCATGGCTTAGTCGTATACTGTGGGCCGTAATTATTCTAGTTATTTCGATGGCGATCCTATGGTCGGCTATGGTGGGATATCCAATTAAAGACCCAAGTAATAAAGCGGCAATGGCTTATAACTCGCTGGGTGCAGGTGGGATAACAATGTGGTTGCAGTGGGTCATTATCCATTTGCTGCTCCCAAGTTTACTAGTTGCGGTCTGCATTAACATTGTGCGTGATTTTTTAATCACAGTCATTCGTATGTTTAAGGTTATAGTCTTGAGGGTTTCATCATGAGTGAATCAAGTGTAGCAGATCTCTTTCGTGAGTTATTTGTCGATACTGGCAGTTCAGCTGCTGTAAAGGCAACCGAGCTAAAGATCCTGAACTTTTTAAGTGTTCAAGATCCCCGTTTTGCGGATATATTACTCCGAACGCCTAGTATGATGACAGCGGTAGCACATATCGCACATATCAGTGTGGAGAACATAGGGGTCAGGTCTTGTCTTTTGCCTAATCTCGCATAAGCTTTTAGGATATGACAAGACCGCTAAGAATAGAATATGCAGGTGCCCTGTATCACGTTACATCGCGTGGAGACCGTCAGGAGGCTGTCTTCCTGGATGACAGGGATCGGGCGGGGTTTTTGGCCATACTCGGCCAGGTACAGACAGACTACAACTGGTACATACACGCCTACTGTCTGATGGACAATCACTATCATCTGCTGATAGAAACACCTGACGGCAATCTCAGCCGAGGGATGCGCCAGTTGAATGGACGCTATACCCAGACCAGTAATCGCACCCATCGGCGGGTAGGACATGTCTTTCAGGGGCGCTACAAGGCCATCCTGGTACAAAAAGAAACTTACCTTCTGGAACTCGCGCGATATATCGTACTCAACCCCGTCCGGGCAAGCATGGTGAGGACAGCAAAAGACTGGCCATGGAGCAGTTATCGACAGACCGCGGGCTATCGACAAGCGGCTCCCTGGCTGACCACCGAATGGTTACTGGCAGCCTTTGGCAAGCGTTTGACCCATGCACAGAAAAAATACCGGCAATTCGTAGCAGAGGGGAAAAACCAACCATCGCCATGGGAGCACCTGAGAAATCAAGTATTTCTCGGGACAGAAGCCTATGTCGACAAACTGATCACACTAATCAGTGCCAACCGAGACTTGAGTGAAATACCCAAGTCACAACGACGGCCAAAACCAAAGCCGCTGGCATGGTATGAAAAACAGGCAAAAACGAGAAACCAAGCAATAGCGCTATCCTATGCAAGTGGTGGGTATAGCATGAAAGAAATAGGAGATTATTTTGGATTACATTACTCCAGAATCAGTCGAATCCTATCGTCAGTTCGGAATGCAAAAAACAAGACCTGAGCCTAAGCGCATAACCATTGCGAAAGCTACGGCCTGTTCAGATAACCCTGGTTTTTATCAAAACAGGTTTTTATACAATTTGAAACCGTCGATAAAACAATAAGTTACTGGCCACCTATAAGATTTTACAGGTTACATGCCTCTGAAGTTTTGATACAAGGTGCAACAAGCACAGATGGTGAGCTAATTAACACCGTTAGGGCAGCAATAACAGATAGTAGCGGGAAACTAATAACAAGACTGCCAGAGTTCAGCAGCTTTGATCTGCATTACAGCTGAATGGACCGGCAGCGCGTCGAGACAGATAGATGTAATAGGAAGAAAGTGATCCTGGATAAACAGCTAAGGGATGATGGTAAGCATGAATAGTTGCGGTATTAGATGGAGTGGGGAGTTATGAGAACGAATAGAGAACGATACAAGGCCAGTCGCCAATTATTAAGCCTGTCCTCGATTATTTG
>JAPHTU010000075.1 GCA_026196145.1 Gammaproteobacteria bacterium | reverse complement strand
GATATGAAAATATATCGAAAGCCGTTAAGCGAATCACTCAGGCAAAGAAATTTCCAGCACTTCCTGCGTTACCCTGCCGACGCCGAACTGATTAATGGCTTTGGCTTGAGTCAATTTGAAAATATTTACCAACAAAGTCTGGATAAACAACCTGCCATCGAGCATGAATGAAGAATTAATAACAGATTGTTACAGATGATAAACGAAGACCATTCACAGCCATGGGGCTAATATTATCTGCTTCCCCGACACACCGGACACTGCGGGTCGACCTGCGTCTTCATTTCCCGCCAGCGCATTTCAAGACCATCAAGAATTAACAGGCGATGACTTAATGATTCACCGACACCCACCAGGCATTTGATAGCCTCCAGTGCCTGCATACTACCAATGATGCCGACCAGCGGTGCAATAACGCCATTGGCGCTACAGGTCTCTTCTATGTCACCGGTATCCGGGTACAGGCACTGGTAGCAAGGGCTATCTTCGATATCAGGGCGGTAAACCATGATCTGCCCCTCAAAACGAATACCCGCACCGATAACCAGTGGCTTCTCATGCATAACACAGGCCGCATTAATGGCAAAACGGGTTTCAAAATTATCCGTGCAATCCAGCACCACATCCGCCTGCTGCACATATTGTTGCAACGCACTTGCATCAAGCCGCCGGTTGATGGTTTCCACCTGGCAGTCGGCGTTGAGTGATTGCAGTGTATTTTGCAATGAGACCGTCTTGGGCGAGCCAATGTCTTTGGTGCCATGCGCAATCTGTCGCTGCAGGTTGGACAGGTCCACCTCATCGTCATCTGCCACCAGCAGCTTGCCAATGCCCGCAGCCGTCAGATACATCGCCGCCGGGCAGCCAAGGCCACCTGCGCCGACTATCAATACCGTTGCATCCAGCAGTTTTTGCTGTCCTGCCACATCAACCTGCGACAGCATAATTTGCCGGCTATAGCGTAGTAGTTGTTCGTCATTCATGAGCTAGCCTGCATATCTCATCAGGATCCCGAGAGGTGACGCAGGACTGGTGCAGTTGAACGCCGCGCTGGAGGCGTAACCGCAAGTTCAGGCGTGCCAGGACAAGTCAGAACCGGGATAGGCTGACATAAAAACAGTATGTGTTTCATTAATACATTCTCGATTCAATCATTCCCATAAAGCTACAGCAATATCACGCCGCCTGATGAGATATGCAGGCTTTCTCCATCATGCAGCCCATTGTGCTGAAGTAATGCGCTCGTGACCACCCAGATCTTTATGGGTCTGGACTTTTTCATATCCCTGTTGATTCAGTAATTCACGTACAGCATTCCCCTGATCATAACCATGTTCCATGACGAGATAAGCCGATGGATTCAGACATGCGGGTGCATCAACAACCAGCGAACGGATGCAATCCAACCCGTCACTACCGGACACCAATGCCATCTGTGGTTCGAAACGCACATCCCCCTGGGCCAGGTGCGGGTCATTCTCTTCTATATATGGTGGATTGCTTACAATCAGATCAAACCGATGTTCACTGAAGGACTCAAGATTACAGGCTTGTATGAAATCAATAGCCGCGTTGTGTCTGTCGGCGTTATGCCTCGCTACTTGTAGCGCTGCAGCGGAACAATCCATCGCGGTCACTTGCCATGCCGGGCGTTCCTTCTTTACGGTAATCGCAATAACGCCACTACCTGTACCAAAGTCCAGCATACGGATACCACTGGCAGGTAACGGCAATGCCAGTACCTGCTCGATCAAATGCTCGGTTTCCGGTCTGGGTATCAGGGTATCAGCTGTCACCTTGAATTCCATTGACCAGAATTCTCGTGAGCCGGTCAGATGCGCCACGGGCACTCCTTGCCGCCGCTTTTCCACCAGTCGTACAAATTCTTCTGCCCGGTGCTCCTGCAATTCGTCATCGGCATGTGCCAGCAACCAGGCACGATCCTTTTGCAGGCAGTGCCCCATGAGCACATGGGAATCGGTATAAGGGTCCTCCACATGAGCCTGTAATTGCTGGCGGGCAACCTGCAGGAATTGTTGAATGGTTTGCGGCAATTTAGGCTAGCCCTCATACCTCACCAGGATCCCGGGAGGTGGCGTAGGTCTGGTGCGGATGAACGACGCACTGGAGGCATGGAGGTAGTCGAACCTACCTCCATGATGAAGTGCAAGTTCAAGCGTGCCAGAACAAGCCAGAACCGGGATAGGGTCGTTAATAAACGGTATGTGTTTAAATTATTCATACACTATTTAATCATTTCATGGAATTATGTTGATATCACACCCGCCTGGTGAGGTATGCGGGCCTGTTGCTGATATCAGGCACAAACAGTAGCATGGTCGCTACATCAAGATAACCATAATAATGCTCGATACCATTTACGCAATTGAGACCCCGGAAGGGGTTGAGCTGGATTTACGCCTCAGCGGTATACCCGCCCGCATGCTCGGGTGGATCATTGACACGTTCATTCGATTTGGCCTGTACATGGTGTTGAGCCTGGCGCTGGCCTGGGCAGGTGAATTCGGCATTGGCATCTACCTCATTCTGATTTTCCTGATCGAGTGGTTCT
>JAPHTU010000204.1 GCA_026196145.1 Gammaproteobacteria bacterium | reverse complement strand
TACAAGTCCAGGCGTGCCAGAACAAGCTAGAACCGAAATAGGCATGACAGGAAATATCGTGTTTATCAAAACAAACATAAAATCTCAGTTACAGAAAAAACTTACACCAACTCTCGCCCCCTGGTGAGAAATGCGGGCTTATACCTGAAAACGGCGCTACTATACTTTATGCACTCAGGACTGGCGATAGTATCCAGAACAATGAACGATCAAAATAACGACCAAAATGATGATAAAGATCTCTTCAGATCACTGTATGGCGACATTGAGCGCGTAGATGATGATCGGGTACCCGAGTGGCGGCAAAAGCCGCGCAGCAAACCCCGCTACCAGCACAAGCCGCCCGAAGATAGCAAGGCCGATGTCTCGCCCTGGCCAGAGTTGGCGCAGAGTGAATCGGGGGAGGATGAATCATCGGCCTACCGTGCAAATGGTGTGCAGGACAAACTGGTCAGAAAACTGCGACGTGGCCAGCTTAAACCGCAGGCAAGTATCGACTTGCATGGCATGACACGTACCGTCGCACTGCAGGAACTTCAGGCCTTCATTACAGAATGCCGCTCGCGCAGCATTCATAGCATCCACATCGTCCATGGCAAGGGGTTACAGTCTGATGGAGGGAAGGCCGTGCTCAAACCCAGCGTCGCTATCTGGCTTAAACAGATGCCGGCTGTGTTGGCCTATTGCCCTGCACAGATCCATGATGGTGGCGATGGGGCACTCTATGTTTTATTAAAGAAATAGCTGGTATTTCTGTAAGTTACAGCTTATATCTCGACTACTTTATCCAGCGCAAAACCCTTCACTTCTTCGTGATTAAAATAACCACGTGGGTTGCACACGACCCGCACACCATTGACCTTGTAGTCCTGGCCACTGTGGGTATGTCCGTGTACCCATAGTTCCGCCTCGGAGAGCCCGATGACTGGTTCCAGATTTGAGCAGTAACAATATTGATAGCCGTCGTTCGGGCTACGGTGCCAGCTTTTCATCGAAGGTGCGTGATGGGTAACAACCACTGTCTGGCCCTCATATGGCTCGCTGAGGACTTCCTTGAGCCAGTCGACCGACTGGTAGTGGGCCTTCAGCAATCGCGTAGGATGCAGTGGCTTACCATCATCAGTAATATAACGAAAATCATTCATGCCCTTGACCGCCGCATTGATGATCTGTTCATTGGCACGCCCGTAGTCGGTCCACAGACTGCAACCGACAAAACGCACACCATCAATGACGACACTCTCGTTTTCCAGAAAGTGCACATTGGTGCCACTGCTTGCCTGCCATACCTGATCGATAAAATAGGTATAGTCCTGCCCCCAATACTCATGGTTTCCAAGTACATAGATAACGGGTTGATCAAACTGCGTGAGCCAGTTAATACCATCCAGCCCCACACCAATATCACCCGCAGCAATGATGACATCGGCGTCGGCACTCACACACGGTAATTCACCAAACTCCAGATGAAGGTCAGAAAAATATTGAATTTTCACTTAAGGATACTGAATCTGCCTGAAACGATACGAAGAATAACATGCCAATCTGATGAGGTGTAATGATATACCGGCTTTTTCTATGGCTATAAGTTAACAGGCCGGAATATGGTTCAGCGGCGTTTTCTGCCCGCCTTATGTATGGCACGAAAATCAACATCCAGCGCTGCCTCGTGCATGGCCTCCGACAGCGTTGGATGTGCATGGACCGTACGCGCTATATCTTCGGCAGTACCTTCAAAGGCCATAACAACAACGGCCTCGGCAATTAACTCGGACGCATTTCTGCCGATGACATGTACGCCCAGCACGCGATCGGTCGTTGAATCAGCAATAACCTTTACAAATCCCGCTGTCGCATCAACTGCCAGCGCCCTGCCAGTGGCCGCAAAGGGAAACTGTCCACTGACGAACTCCGTGCCGGCTTCCTTTAACTGTTGTTCGGTTTTGCCTACCCAGGCAATTTCGGGCTCGGTATAAACAACTGACGGGATCAGGTTATGGTCTACCAGCGGTTGTTGACCTGCGATCAGCTCGGCTACAGCCACGCCCTCCTCTGAGCCTTTATGTGCCAACATGGGGCCGCGCACACAGTCACCAATAGCATAAACACCTGGCAAGTTCGTACGACATTGCTGATCGACTTCGATAAAGCCGCGTTCATCCACGTTAAGGCCGGTATCAGGATCGGCTATGTCACTGGTATTTGGCCTTCGACCTACAGCCACCAGCACCTTGTCCACATCTAGCGCCTGTGCCCCGTTTGCATCGTCGTAACTGACTTCCACGCCGGATTCAGTCACCTGGCTGCCGGTTACCTTTGCAGACAGGCGTATATCCAGCCCCTGGGATTTGAACTGTTTCAGCGCATCACGCGAAACCTGCTGATCTGCCATGGGTAAAAACCGGTCCATGGCTTCCAGCACGGTCACCTCGGCACCAAGCC
This sequence comes from Gammaproteobacteria bacterium, assembly GCA_026196145.1. Lineage (GTDB taxonomy): Bacteria > Pseudomonadota > Gammaproteobacteria > JAJDYQ01 > JAJDYQ01 > JAJDYQ01. The sequence goes on along the minus strand of JAPHTU010000204.1, from coordinate 870 downwards.
GGCGCCATACACTGCCAAGTTCCAGGCCAATGACACCACCGCCGATCACTACCAGCTTGTCCGGAACCTTTGCAAAATCCAGTGCCCCGGATGAATCGACAATACGTTCCCCGTCAACCGGTGCTACCGGAATATCAATGGGCAAAGAACCGCTGGCGAGGATGACATGGCTGGCTGCATAAACCGACGTATTTTCATCATGAGTGACTTCAACCTGCTGCCCTACAAGCAGCTTGCCCCTGCCCTGTAACCATTCGATCTTGTTGGCCTTGAACAACCCGGCAATACCGCTGGTTAACTGCTCAACAACCGCATCCTTGCGAGCCAGCATGCGCGCGATATCCAGCCTCACGCCCCTGGCATCGATCCCATGCGTGTCTGCTTCATGCGTAATGTGATGGTATCTTTCGGATGAATCGAGCAAGGCCTTGGACGGGATGCAACCGACATTCAGGCAGGTGCCGCCCAATGCCGGCTTGCCGTTTTTACCTATCCACGACTCCACCACTGCAACCTTCATGTTCAGCTGTGCACAACGAATAGCAGCCACGTAGCCCGCCGGTCCGGCACCAATCACAATCACATCGTAGGATTCACTCACAACCACACCTTCAAGTCATACAGACAAGCTTGTTAAATAATCACAAACGGGCACAGGCTATAAATCCAGCAGCATGGTGGCCGGATCTTCCAGGCTCCGTTTAACGCTGACGAGGAACTGCACTGCATCACTGCCATCGATAATACGGTGATCATATGACAGCGCCAGATACATCACGGGGCGGGCGATCACCTCACCATTCTCGACAACTGCCCGCTCGGTAATATTATGCATTCCCAGAATGGCACTTTGTGGTGGATTGATGATCG
>JAPHTU010000326.1 GCA_026196145.1 Gammaproteobacteria bacterium | reverse complement strand
GGATTTTCCGGGTCATCAAAATTATCGTAAAGGTTTAATGCCTGTTGCAGGATATTTTCGTCAATACCCAGGTCAAATTCGTTCAATATGCTTTTTGCCAGCACCTTGTAACCCGGGTTGTTTTTGGCAAGCGCATCCAGGTCCAGACGGGGAAAGCTTGTTGGTACATAGATGCCGCCATATGACGCAAGCGGGCTCAGGATTGCTTCAGGGAAACCCACCTCTACGGGGTGTTTGTTATCGTTGCCTCGGGTTTCTATTAACTTCATCATTATTTACCATATTGTCCGTGCGCTTTTTTATCAAACCATGCCGCTATCGGCCTGGTAAATTCGTGTTGGTTGACTAAAGGTGGACGGGAACTGCAGACTTACCCGGAAGGTCCGGTCACTAACGAGAGTCACTTCGCGCATATTTCCCGATTATTCTAACTTCTTCCTCAGAAGATGCAAAGAATGCGAGACAGGCAAGTGAGAATATCCCAACGTAATCATTCAAAAACGACTTTCAAGGCTGTAAGCTCCGCGCCATGCAAGTTACCCTCAATATACCCGCACTATTTACCACGTTTAGTGAAATCGATGCGACTGCCATTGATGATTTAAACCTGGTGGCATTTAAAAAATTATTGTCCCGTTCAAAGGCGCTGGCAGCTATTTCTACAGATTATGAAGCCTGGTTATTTCAGGTATTTACCGGACACGATGTACCGGCAAGCCAGATACCATTTGCCAGCCTGACAGCCACTATGGATGGGCTTGACGGGAAAAACGGATTCTGGATGCGTGCAGATCCGGTCTATCTGTATGCCGATACACACTCGCTAATCCTGCAGGATCCAGGGGGCCTGAATCTGACCTTTGCAGAACGTGATGAGCTTGCGGATGTCATCAGGCCATTATTTGATGAATATGGCGCCACCTTGCATACGCCAACAGCGGCACGCTGGTATCTTCATTTTGAACATGCGGCGCCACAGATAGAATGTACACCGTTATATGAGGCCCTGATGAAGCCGGCAAATTCCTATCTGCCAACCGGTGAAGACAGCAGGCGTTGGCATACATTGTTTAATGAAATCCAGATGGTATTAAACCAGTCCACAGTGAATGAAAATCGTGAGTATTACGGGCTTCAGCCTGTCAATAGCCTGTGGTTCTGGGGCCTGGGGGCAAGCCCGCAAAATCCCGGTGCGGCGTTTGACTGCTGCATAGGCGGCAACGACTATGTGCAGGCACTTTGTCGTCATACATCCAACCGCCACAAGCTGTTACATGAGGGTATTACCGTTTCCCGCTATCAGGACAACGCACTGGTTCTGGAGGACCGCTTGTTAACTGCACAGCGGCTGAATAGTCCGGAACAATGGTTAAAGGCATTGCAACTCGCTGACCAGGAAGTGATAGCGCCCCTGGTTGCCGGCCTGCATCAGGGTGATATACGCAAACTGTTTCTCGGGACGGATAACGGGCAACAATTTGAATGTTCTTCAGTCGGCATCAGAAAGTTCTGGAAGCGGGCCCGGCCCCTGTCTGCGTACCTGCTTGATTGATTGTCACTTTATGGGCCCGGTAACTCGACAGCGTGTTGTACCCGATGTGCAGCTGGATGGAATTTCCCCTGTTCTACAAAGAATTTACAGCGCACGTGGCATTGAGGATGTGCAGCAACTGGAAGTTGGACTGGACCAACTGCTGCCGGTCAACGGGCTGCTGAATATTGACCTTGCTGCACAACGCCTGGCTGAAGCGATTGAAAAGCAACAGCGTGTATTGATCGTTGGCGACTATGATGCCGATGGTGCAACCAGTTGCGCAGTTGCGATTCGTGCCCTCAGGGCCTTTGGATTGCAGCAGGTTGATTACCTGGTACCAAACAGGTTCGAATATGGATACGGACTGTCACCTGAAATAGTGGAGGTTGCCAGGCAGTCCCGTCCGGATCTCATTATTACTGTTGATAATGGTATAGCCAGTATAGCCGGTGTTGAAAATGCCAGGCAGGCGGGCATTGATGTACTTATTACCGATCATCACCTGCCCGGTAATGAATTACCTGACGCCAATGTGATAGTAAACCCCAACCAGCCAGGGGATGAGTTTCAAAGCAAGGCGCTGGCCGGTGTAGGGGTGGTGTTTTATATCATGCTCGCCTTGCGGGCACTGTTACGTGACCAGGGCTGGTTTGCCGGGCAGGGGATTAATGAACCCAACCTGGCCGAGCTACTGGATATCGTTGCCCTGGGTACGGTAGCCGATGTGGTATCGCTCGACCGCAATAATCGTATCCTGGTTGAGCAGGGCCTGCGACGACTACGTGCCAGCCGTGGACATGCCGGCATCAATGCCCTGATACGGATTGCAAAACGTGAAGCAGCCTTCCTGAAGTCATCTGACCTGGGCTTTGCGATTGCACCGAGACTCAACGCCGCCGGCAGACTGGAAGACATGTCGATTGGCATCGAATGCCTGCTGACCGATGATGACGAGCACGCAATGATGTTGGCGACACAGCTCGATGAAATCAACTTGCAACGTCGTGCCATTAGCCAGGATATGGAAGACGAGGCAGCCACCATGCTGGAGGCATTACATCTGGCTGATACGGATGAGAATCAGCCGCTGGTATATTGCCTGCATCAACCGCACTGGCATCAGGGTGTGATCGGCATACTGGCAGGGCGTATCAAGGAGAGAACACACCGGCCGGCAATTGTATTTGCCACTGGAGAGAATGGTGAGCTGAAAGGCTCGGCACGTTCCATTGCCGGTTTTCATATACGTGATGCACTGGACGCCGTGGCCTCGGCGAATCCAGGTCTCATTACCCGGTTCGGCGGGCATGCCATGGCTGCAGGCCTTAGTCTTAGTGCAAAGGACCTGCGGACATTTTCCGTACGTATGCATGCTTATGCAGAATCGGTACTGGATGAAAGCCTGCTACAAAATACCGTGCTAACTGATGGTGGTTTGCATGAAGATGAATTCAGCATGCAAACAGCGCGACTCATTGAGCAGGCCGGGCCCTGGGGTCAGGGATTTCCCGAGCCCATCTTTGAAGGACGCTTCACGGTACTGGAGCGTAGAAGAATTGGTGCCGACCGTCGGCATCTGAAATGTCGCTTGCTGACAGGTGATACGGAAATTGATGCCGTTGCCTTCAATCAGACCGATGATGACTGGCCGGAAAACTGTGAGAATGTTTCCGTGACCTACAGGATTGAGGTCAACCGTTTCAGGGGATTTGAAACACTTCAGTTAATGGTTCAGGACGTATTACACGCACAGCCAGCGGCTTGAAGAAAGACAAAGGGAATTTGTTATGAATATTCAACAATTCAGAGCGATCTTGTTTTTATTTGCCTGTTTTTCTGCAGCACATCTTCAGGCCGCACAGCAGGCGGTTATACTGCAATACCATCATGTCGATGAGGGCACACCGGCCCCCACCAGTATTACACCGGCGCTGTTCGATGAGCATATTCGTTTTATTCAGGAAAATGGCTATATCGTCTGGCCACTGGATGATGCGGTTGAAGCGGTACGTAATAACAAGCCGTTACCTGACAAGGCCGTAGTCATCACCATCGATGACGCCTATCGTTCGGTGTATACAGAAATCTATCCACGTATGAAAAAGCTTGGCTGGTCATTCACGGTTTTTGTTAACAGTGACGCGCACGACAATCAACAGGGACACTATATTACCTGGGACCAGATGCGTGAGATGAAACAGCATGGAGCCATCTTTGCCAATCACACCAATTCACACTTACACTTGTTGAGAAAACATGCAGGTGAGGATGAGGCCGCATGGCTGGTACGGGTAAAAAAGGATGTCGAACTGGGCCAAAGGCGCTTGATAGAAGAACTCGGTGATGCGCCAATGTTGTTCGCCTATCCCTATGGGGAGCACAACCCGGCGCTGCGTAAACTGATCACCGACATGGGCTATGTCGGCTTTGGCCAGCAGTCAGGGCCAATCGGGCCGCTATCTGATTATGCCATGTTGCCTCGTTTTCCCATGGCCGCAGGTTTTGCGGGGATGAAACGCTTTCCGGAAAAACTCAATACATTGCCGCTACCGGTTATATCGGTAGAACCGGCCAACGCCGTCTTATCGGGTGATGATAGTTTGCCGGTTTTAAAGCTCGGTCTCGCCAAGGGTGATTACCAGCACAACGCACTGGCCTGTTACATCAGTGGACAGGGCAGGGGAAAGGTGAGCTGGGATGGGGATATGCTTACTGTTACGCCCAACCGCACACTGCCGGTTG
>JAPHTU010000323.1 GCA_026196145.1 Gammaproteobacteria bacterium | reverse complement strand
TCGAGGATATTTTCTTCAAAGATGTATAGCAGGGTGTAAAGCGTAATACTGATCACGCCATAGATGAGGGTGCGAATCAGCACGCCCCTGGTCTCAATCGACATCCGTTGTCTCCTTAACTAAATATATTTCAGGAATAGCAGACCCTGAACAGGCGGGACTGCGCATCAAAATAGGTGATTAAGGGAAACCCCGAGGAACGCGATGCCGATATCAGGCATGTCGTGCCGAGTGTGAACAGCAATACAAAATTGGTGAGTTATGACAATTGCTTGAGTTCGCTAATATTCCAGAACGGAAATATTAATTTCCGGGAATTTTACTGGCAAACCATGGATAATCACTGAGAGTCCCTTAACTGCGGCGCATAATGTCGTACTGCAAAAAGCTATTCAAATGAATATTAATCAACTAATATTCCTAAATGGAATATAGAAACCTGCCAGACCTGAAATCCCTGGCCACACTGGCGGCCGTCGTTGAACGCGGTGGCGTTAACGAGGCTGGCCGCGCCCTGCATATCGGGCAACCTGCTGTCACCAAGCGCCTGCGCACGCTGGAAACGTGCTACGGAATCAGCCTGATGCAACGCAAGGGAGCCCGGCTTGAACTCACACCGGCCGGTGAACGTGTCTATAGCTATGCGCGGCTGGTCATGGATCATCAGTCTTCATTGCTTGGTGATCTGGATTCACTTCGTGCCGGCGAAAACCGGCTGCGCATGGAAGTGACTTCTTCCATTGGCGAGCACCTACTACCGGATTTGTTACTTCAGTTCGCTGATGCTTACCCGCAATACCGTATTGAAAGCCGCATGGCCTATACGCGGCGCATTCAGACTCACCTTGCTACCGGCCTTACAGACATGGCATTGATGGAACATGCCCCGGACCACCCGGACATACTGGTACAGAAATGGCTGGATGACGAACTGTTACTGGTGTGCGGCAAGAAACACCCGCTATATGGCAGCGGGCTGATACCTGTTACTGAATTACAGGAACTCTCCTATGTGCTGCGTGAACCGAACTCCTCCATGCGAATTATCCTCGACAAGGCGCTGCAGGACATCGGCATCACAAATATACCGCTGGTCATGGAAGTGGGTTCAACAGACACCATTGTAGAAATGCTGGAACGTGGCGACCATGTCAGCTTTTTGCCACGTTTTGCAGTAGCTGAAGCGCTTGGAGATGGAACCCTTTACCACGTAAAAATAGAAGGGCTTCGAATCAAGCGTACACTGTGGATAGCCCGTACTCGTTCGAATCTTGATAATGAAGTGGCAGAGGCGTTTATCAATATCCTGCGCGATGCCCCTTTGTCAGATACCCATTAGCCTTATATTATCCAAACAGATTTATTCATCCTTTTTTGACTGCTGCCAAAGTACCTCCATCTCGGCGGTATCGAGTTCCTCAAACACCTGGCCAGCCTGTTCGCAGCGACTTTCCATTGCTCTGAATCGTTCCTCGAATCGTTGCGTGGCACGCCGCAAGGCAGCCTCGGCATCCACCTTGAGATGGCGGGAAAGATTCACACAGGTAAACAGCAGGTCGCCCATTTCTTCTTCGATGCGTTGCTGGTCCTCGAGCTCGTATTCCAGCAGTAGCTCGGTTTGTTCTTCCGCCAGTTTCTCCCACACACCCTCGATATCCGGCCAGTCAAAGCCGGCATGTGCAGCACGACGCTGGATCTTCTGTGCCCGCTTCAGTGCGGGTAATGTCCTGGCGACATCATGCAGGTGGCTGGTATCTTCAGCTACCTCGCCCCTTTCCTGTGCCTTGATTTCATCCCACCGGCTGGAGACATCCTCGGCAGTTGCTAGCGACTCGTCTGCAAAGATATGCGGGTGCCGACGTATCATCTTGGTATTAATACCCTGGCATACCGCGTTGATATCAAACAGGTTCTGCTCACTGGCCATCTGTGCATGAAAGACAATCTGTAACAGCAGGTCCCCCAGCTCACCGCAAAGATCATGCAGTTCATCACGCTCGATGGCATCGGCCACTTCGTAGGCCTCCTCAAGGGTATAGGGCGCAATGGTTTTAAAATCCTGCTTCAGGTCCCACGGGCATCCCTTTTCCGGGTCGCGTAATCGTGCCATGATTTCAACCAGTTCCGTAAAACCGGCATCGAGGGAATCTTTTTCACTCATGTTGATCTCAATCTGTATGCTTTGAGGCATTATGCACAATTACCTGTTGCTAAACGATGATGCACCGTCTGCTTAAAATAACCCTGCTACTTGGCATGCTGTTGCCCGGCTGGCTGTATGCTGATTCGCTGGATGAAATCCTGGCGCTGAAGGAGGCACCGACCGGCGTGGTGATCGAGATCGTCAAATCCGGCGCTGCCGACCTGGAAGAGCTGTTACCGAAGATACAGAACGCCACCCGGCAACTGAGAAAACGATTCCCGGATCTACCCGTCGCGGTAGTCAGCCACGGTCAGGAACAGTTCGCCCTGACCAGTAATAATATCAAGAATTACAATAAGCTGGAGACAGGTGTTAAGAACCTGGTTAGCGATGATGTTGACGTGCATGTATGCGCTACCCATGCCTCGTGGTATGACATTACCCCGGAAGACTACCCTGACTATATTGATGTGTCCCCCACCGGTCCGGCCCAGATCAACGACTATGTGAACTTGGGCTACATCATGCTCGATCTTTAGCCCCATATATCTCATGCACTTCCTTATCCTGCTCCTGCTGATCCTTGCGCTGTTTTATGGCCCCTCGCTATGGGCCGGCCGTGTGCTGAAACAACACAGCAAGGAGTTGGCAAAGTATAACGGCACAGGTGGCGAGTTCGCCGCTCATCTCATCAAACAACTGGGGCTAAATGTCTCACTGGAAACAACGGAACATGGCGATCACTATGATCCGATGGAAAAGGTCGTCAGGCTATCGGCAGACAACTTCAACAACAAGTCACTCACTGCCATGGTGGTCGCGGCCCATGAAGTTGGCCATGCCCTGCAGCACCACCTGAATTACCGCCCGCTGGTGATGCGTACCCAACTGGCGCATGTTGCCTATCACGCGGAACGCGTCGGTGCGTTGTTTATGTATGCCATCCCGGTCGTTGCCGTCATTACACGTGCACCGGCTTCCGGATTTCTCATGCTGTTACTGGGACTGATCACCATGAGTATATCCAGCATCGTACACCTGGTGACCCTGCCGGTTGAATTTGATGCCAGTTTTAAACGTGCATTGCCGGTGTTGAAGGCAGGTAATTACCTGGATGACAGTGATATGCGTCATGCCAGAAAAATACTGCTGGCCTGCGCCCTTACCTACGTCGCGCAATCACTTTCCGGGCTATTCAACATCTGGCGCTGGATAACGGTATTTCGGCGGTAAGACAGCGGGTGGTTTATATCTGCTGACCAATCAGCATCTGCTGCACCAGTAACAAGGCATCCACATGGCTCAACATATGAGTGCCGGTTAAACGGACGGTAGTTGACATGCCC
>JAPHTU010000064.1 GCA_026196145.1 Gammaproteobacteria bacterium | reverse complement strand
TGTGGAGTCCGGACTTTCCTCTATATATATTCAATATATACAGCGACTGCCTGATCAACTCCCCGCGGGCAGGAGTATACGGGAATTTGGGGTGGTTCTGTTGGTTCCGCATGGGATATTGGTATTGGCAATGTTACTCGCGCAGCACCCGTTATATTCTTTTCAACTATCTACCCGGCGCGCGTGTCACTTTTGTTACGACAAAAGTAACCGAACAGATTTACAGGAGTAAATCTGAACCGCTTAAGCGGGCCACGAAGTGGCGAGGCACAGGACGTGCCGAGTCAAACCACTGCTCCCAATACGCTGCCCTGCGGGTCCCCTGCGATGCTCGTGGAATTCGGCGCTGCGCAACTCGCTACGCTCAGACAGTGCTCGCTTCTCCCGAATTCCACTGCGCTTCTCGGCAGCGCATAAGTCGCGCCAGATCAAAATCAATACCGGAAAACCAAACAACGATGCCTTTAACTTACCTCCCCTTATAACTCGACGAGCAACGCAGAATCTATCAGGGTAAAACGGCAGGACGCCGTTTTAGGCATAGGCGGCATGGACGCCGCTTATGCCGGCCCTGGTAGATTTGAGTAGCGCAGTGAACCCGCAGGGCGAGTTGTTGGGGAAAATGGTTTTTGGGTACTTTTTGCCGAAACAAAAAGTACCTTCCACCGAAGGTGAAAGCCAAAAAAGAATAGAGCCCGTACAACGCGAGCAACCTTACCAAACAATAAAACCAGTCAACCCTCTGCCTCATGCTTCATCCGAATAAAATCCCGATGCGGCACATACAACCAGTCTGCCAGCTTGCGAATCGTATGCTCCTCGTATTTATCCAGTTCACCATCTGCGTAGGCGACTTCCCATAGCATACGGATCAGGTCACGCTTGTCCTCAGGCAGGTAGGCATCGTTCACGGCCCTGATAACTTCATGCAGGGATATCGCATGCTCTGCCTCATGCTCAGCCTGCCGCATCAGTTCTTCAGCTTCTTCTTCATCAAGGTCGAACGCGCGCACGACATGCTGGCGCACCTTCCTGATCTCCTCGGGGTGCGTCTCGGCATCGGCACGCAGTACCTCAAACATCATGACCGTACACGCCAGCCGCAATGTCCTGTCCCTGTCCTCATACACACCATCATCAAATGCGCCTTTCAAATACTGTTTTAACGCCCTGATCATGCCAATTCTTCCAGTAGTCGTTGATGAATATTCCCAAACCCGCCATTACTCATGACCAGTATATGGTCGTCCGCCCTTGCCTGCTCGTGTATGGCAACCACTAACTCGTCCATATCGGAATAGCAATGTGCTCGGTCCCCAATACTGTTGGAAACATCCTCCAGCGCCCACTCGGCATCGGCCGGCTGGAACAAAAACACCTTGTCAGCCACATCGAGTGACGGCGCCAGTTGTTCACGATGAATACCCATACGCATGGTATTTGAACGCGGCTCCAGCACTGCCAGGATACGCTGGTTACCCACCTGGTGGCGCAAACCCTGCAGGGTTTGCTCGATAGCCGTTGGGTGATGTGCAAAATCATCATAAATTCTGATGCCTCCCACCTCTCCACGCAACTCCATCCTGCGTTTAATACCCTGGAAACGTCCAAGCGCATCCAAAGCAATTGCCACCGGCACTCCCGCATGCCTTGCGGCTGCTATCGCTGCAAGCGCATTCATCCGGTTGTGCCCACCGGGCAAAGACACGCCGGTCCGGCCGACATCTTGCCCCTCAAGCAATACATTAAATTCATTCGTAACAGGGTTCGGGCTATCAATACCCCACACGGCATTCTGGCCGGTGGAAAAGCCCTCCCGCGGTGTCCAGCAACCCATTTTTATCACTTCCTCTATAGCCGCTTCATCTGCATTATGAACAACCAGTCCATTACCCGGCACAGTACGCATCAGGTGATGAAACTGTTTCTGGATGGCCGTCAGGTCATCAAAAATATCTGCATGGTCAAATTCAAGATTATTCAGCACCAGGGTGCGGGGGTGGTAGTGTACAAACTTGGAACGCTTATCAAAAAAAGCGGTGTCATATTCGTCCGCTTCAATCACAAAAAAAGGCGCGTCACCGGCGCGTGCCGATACACCAAAATTTTCCGGTACCCCACCAATCAAAAAGCCCGGATTTAGTCCGGCGTCTTCCAGTATCCATGCCAGCAAACTACTGGTCGTTGTCTTGCCGTGCGTGCCGGCAACAGCCAGCACCCAACGATTATTCAGAAAATGTTCTGCCAGCCATTGCGGGCCGGAGGTATAAGCCAGGTTATTCGACAGGACATATTCAACCGCCGGGTTACCTCGTGACAATGCATTACCGATGACAACCATGTCCGGCGCTGGATTCAGATGAGCAGGATCATAACCTTCCATCAGGGTTATTCCCTGTGCCTGCAGCTGCGTACTCATGGGTGGATAGACATTACTATCAGAGCCACTCACCTCATGGCCGGCCTGCCTGGCCAATAGCGCGATACCGCCCATGAAGGTTCCACATATTCCAAGGATATGAATGTGCATCTGGTCTGTATCTCTAAAGCAATGGCAAGATTGTGCGACAGCAATAATTGGAAAGAGCAGGCGCAATCACCCGCTCTCGCCCGATCAAACTAGCGTACCGGTTCGGAATGTAAATCTGCATGATTTTATTGTACCGGGAACAGGGAATAAAACACGGAGATTGCGATCAACACGTAGGAAAATGCTATCAGCAGCCCCGTTGGCAGATTCACCGAAATGGCATGCCGAAAGATATGTCCCATGATGGCTATATGCCAGAAAAACAGGCCATATAATATAAACCCTACCGGGCCTATTGTTGTTCTAACCTCGGGCAACAGCAACAATAGTGGGAATGACAACACATTGAGGATAGCACTGACACCCAACATGGCGATCATGGTCTGCAGACTTCGATTAATTTTATTGGCCGCCAGCAGTAACAGGTAAATAAAGGCCAGGCTGAATGCCATGTCGACGACTGTGCGCAACAGCGACTGTAGTAAGTCAAAGTCAATGAGAAAACTGCCAACACCGATAATCAGGTTCATCACCAACAGCACGGCAAACAAAAAAACCGAGGCTGGCAATATATCCGGCCGCTGTCTGAACAGCATCATCTGCACAAAAACGTTCAAAAGCGGGTGTAGGCGGGCAAAACTCATAATGCCGTAGTTTAGCGGACTGCAGGTCGCCGAGCATCTCATACCGCATATGTAAAGTAGACCCGATTTACGGTATCCTTGCGCCCCGCAATGGAATGCCAACATATTTTCACAGGTTTTAATGTATGAAAAAGATTCCTGATTTCACTAATTTCGAAATCGAAACCGTACAGAACACGATCAATGAACGCTTTGATAAAGAGATGGAAATCCAGATGGGTGACGCCGAAATTCGACTGAATCCACACTCCACCGATATGACCATGTGCCCCATCATGCTATGGAAGGAAGATGGCTGCCAGTTCGTCATTATCAAGCAGGGTCCACACTCTTACCGGCCACAATTCTTTTACAAGGTTACCGATGAATACGGTACCGGGGTTTCCGAGTATGCCGACATGGCAGACTGCATCATTGCCCTGTTACAGACCCAGGCCGACCACCACAGCCAGCGGAAAGGTGACTTTCCAGCCTGATATTTCAGATAATTCACTATTAGTTCAATATTTTATTCTCAGGGAGATAGCGATATGAGTAAGAAGAAAAATGCGTTTTATGCACAGTCTGGCGGTGTTACCGCTGTGATTAACGCATCAGCTTGCGGCGTCATCGAAACCGCTCGCAAGAACAAGGACAAGATTGGCAAGGTCTATGCCGGCCGCAACGGCATTATCGGTGCCCTGACTGAAGACCTCATCGATACCAGCAAGGAATCAGCCCGTGATATTGCTGCATTGCGTCATACCCCTTCCGGTGGTTTTGGCTCCTGCCGTTTCAAGCTCAAAAGCCTGGAAGAAAACAAGCGCGAATACGAACGCCTGATTGATGTCTTTGAAGCCCATAATATAGGCTACTTCTTTTACAATGGTGGCGGTGACTCTGCTGACACCTGCCTGAAGGTTTCCCAGCTGTCCAAGAGCATGGGTTATCCGATTCAGGCCATCCATGTACCCAAGACTGTCGACAACGATCTTCCCATCACCGACAACTGTCCTGGATTTGGTTCAGTAGCCAAATACATTGCCCTGTCCACACTGGAAGCCAGCTTTGACGTGGCCTCCATGTGCGCGACTTCTACCAAGGTCTTCGTACTGGAAGTAATGGGTCGTCATGCAGGCTGGATCGCCGCTGCTGGTGCGATGGCATCGGATGAAAATATTGACCTGCCGATTATCGTACTTTTCCCGGAAGTTAAATTCGCAAAAACCAAGTTCCTGAAGGCAGTAAAGGAGAAGGTTCAGAAATATGGTTACTGTTCTGTTGTTGTATCCGAGGGTGCGCACTGGCCGGATGGTCGCTTCCTGGCAGAACAGGGTACTCGCGATGCCTTTGGTCACGCCCAGCTGGGCGGTGCAGCGCCAGTCGTTGCCAATATGATTCACGAGGCACTGGGTTATAAATACCACTGGGCCGTTGCTGACTACCTGCAACGTGCAGCCCGCCATATCGCATCCAAGACTGACGTTGAGCAAGCCTATGCCATGGGCAAGGCCGCGGTAGAATTTGCGCTGGCCGGCAAAAATTCGGTAATGCCTACCATCAAGCGTACTTCCAACGCGCCTTATAAATGGACTATTGGCTCCGCCAACCTGTCGCGTGTTGCCAACGTGGAAAAAATGATGCCGGCAAGCTTCATCAGCAAGGACGGTTTCGGTATCACCAAGCGCTGCCGCACCTACATGGAGCCACTGATGCGCGGTGAGGACTATCCGCCGTATCACAAGAGCGGCATGCCGAAATACGTGCAACTCAAAAAGGTTCCGGTTACGCAAAAACTCAAACCTTTCAAGATCTAGAGTCCGAAGCCCGGTGCACCCGCACCGGGCTTTTTTTATCTCCGCATACAAACCAGAACCCTATGACGCTTGAGAAGGCACGCGAACTACTGCAAACCCACATCACTATGGGGAGTGGCTATAATCGTCAGGCAGCCCGTCTGGTCATGGCTGAGGTCATGCGTGAACACGGGCAGGGCGCAGTTGATCAACTCATCCGTGATCTGGGACTCGATAGCAAGTTTGATTTTAAACCCGGTATGAAATTCACTACTCCGGGTCGTTAACTATAGTCACCATTAAAAATCAGCGGGTTTATTAATCTCTGTCTGCTCCTGTACACTTGGTGTACTGATTCAGCGCAGGAATTAAAGGACTCAAAATGATACTCGACCGTGTTACCCCCGGGCAGGATGTTCCGAACAACCTCAACGTCATTGTAGAAATCCCCTCACATAGTGACCCCGTCAAATACGAGGTCGACCATGAAACCGGCGCCATGTTTGTGGATCGATTCATGGGAACCGCCATGCACTATCCCTGTAACTACGGCTATGTACCGCATACGCTTTCGGATGATGGCGATCCGGTTGACGTATTGGTGCTTACACCCATACCCCTGATTTCCGGCTCCGTTGTACGTTGCCGACCGGTCGGTGTGCTGAAAATGACGGACGAATCCGGTGACGATGCCAAGGTTCTCGCCGTGCCGATTGACAGATTGTGCAAGACCTATCGCCATGTGCAGGATTTCCGTGATTTGTCATCGGCAACACTGGAGTCCATTGCTCACTTCTTCGAACATTATAAAGACCTGGATGAAGGCAAATGGGTCCGCGTCGAGGGCTGGTATGGCCTGGATGAAGCCAAGGCAGAGATCATGGACAGTCTTGAACGATACAATACTACAGATGACAAGCCGCGCTTCTAGCGCGGCATAGCATCACTGCCATCTGTGATTAATTGGCAAAAACCTTTTTCAGCAGATCCGTGGTTCTTTCCAGGGGGTTTTCACGGATATTTTTCTCTTCCACCGAAATCATGTGAAACAGGCCATCAACGGTCTTTGCCGTGACATACTTATCAATGTCGTAGTCATCCGGATCCATAACCGAATTCAAAAAACCCAGCTTGTCGAATAGTTGTTTGTACTGGCTGGTAACACCCGTCCGTGCTGTCATGTCTGCGACAATGGGGGATATTTTCAGCGTCATCTCTTCACCGCCCACCTTGCGTAAATAGGATGTGGCGGCATCATCAGGACCTTTGAGAATGCTACGTGCATCATCAAAACTCATATTGGCCACACCCTTTTTCAATATATCCAGTGTCAGTGGTACTGCCTGTTCTGCCGCACGATTCATGGTCGTCACAAATTCATCGGCATATTTATCCTGACCCAGCTGGCGCAGGGTTTTCTCAACCGTTTGTAACTTGTCCGGCATCGGGATCCTGACTGCATTATTGCCCAGAAAACCATCGGCTTTTCCCAGACTCTGTACGGCATAATCTGCACCTTTTTCCAGCGCCTGTTTTAACCCGGCGATCACCTCGTCATTCGACAATACCGAAGCCAGCTGATCCGAACCTTTGTCATCCCCGCTAAGCGTATCGAGCTGTTCCTTGAGAAAATCCTGCCAGCCGGCCTGTGCACCAACGCTGAAAACAAAAATTGAGGCCAACAGTGCAATGGCAAGAAAAATTCTGGATTGTGTCATTTATAGCTCCGATAGTGGGAGTGCAAACTAGAAAACAGTCATGTGACCCATGGTACTCGGTTCAATCATTTCTGTGCAGGTAAGCATAACCCCATTCAACATTGCTGACAGCACGCAGTGTCTCCATTAACTGCGGGGAAGGCACGGCCTCGTGCGGGTAAACATTCATTACCTGAATCACCCAACAACTCATTGCACCCTGTTTTCGCCATACCAGGTTCTCCATCCTTTCGATCAGACTGCATTGCCCACAATAGTCCGGCTGCTCACATGCCTGCCAGTCTTCCCTTAGCTGCTTGCACTTCCGGCAATGGGGAGGCTTTGTGTTTCTGCCCCGATACAGACGGGGCTCGGGGCTAACTTCATGCAAGCGAATAAAGCAGTAATTTTCACCATCTTCCGGCGTTAACGCGATGTCAGGTGAACACCCCAGAAAAGTCAGCAGATTCATAAAACCATCACCCGGCAGGTGGTCACCAACCCCGTCATGACAGGCCTCACCAATCAAGCCGATATCTGAGAGCGGCTTAAGCAACAGACCCGGGCCGTTCGATGGTAGTTCACCGGACTTTGCGTACAGCAACAGACGATTAAACCATTCCGCATCCAGATCCATCATTGCCGATGGCGTCTCTGGATGCGTAACCAGCGCCTGAGACTGTCGATGAATTCCGGCTCAAGCTTTAGTATCGAGCCAACCACCAGCACATTGAGTATCGCTACCAGCAGGAACAGGTCATCCTCCTTCAAACCAAGCACAACCAGGATCAGCATGGCGAACAGGGCCGCCGCCACCATAAACAGGGCGTTCAATATATTATTTCCGGCTATCACGCGCGACAATATGCTGCGTTCGGAGCGCTGCTGTACAACAGCCAGCAGGGGTACAATATAAAACCCGCCGAACACACCGATGCCGACGATATCAACGGCGATGCGCCAGTTTAACGGATTCGACATCCAGTCCCGGTAGCCAATCAGCCCGTCACTGATCAATTCCGGCGTGGCAAAATACAGATCAACACCAAACAAGGTCAGACCGGTTGCGCCCAATGGCACCAGCGCGGTTTCGATCCGATGATGCGATAGTTTCTCGCATAGCACCGACCCCGTGCCAATACCGACACAGAACAAACCAATCAGCATATTAAAAACCGTCGGGTCTCCGCCCAGTATCTTCCTGGTGTATAGCGGCAATTGCACCATATAGGTGGAACCGATAAACCAGAACCAGGATATGCCTACTACACAGTGAAATACAGTCTTATTGCTACGTGTCAGACGTATGGTTTTCCAGGTCTGCGAAAAGATGTTCCAGTTGACCTGTAAATCCTGCTGGGCTATCGGCGTATAGGGAACCATGCTTGCACTCAGGTAGCCACTGATCGCCACCGTCAACACCAGCATCGACACCCAGAAACCGGAACTACTAACCGTAAAAAGATAGCCGCCGATCAACATGCCGGTGAGTATTGCCAGAAAAGTCCCCATCCCGACCAGGCCATTCCCCCCCACCAACTCGGTCTCGTCCAGGTGCTGCGGCAGATAACCATACTTTACCGGGCCAAAAAAGGCGGACTGGGTACCCATGAAAAACAACACCACCAGCAGCAGTTCAACCGAATGCGACATAAAGCCGATCACCGCTACCGACATAATAATAATTTCAAATAATTTGATCTGTCGTATCAGCCATGATTTTTCTACACTGTCCCCGATTTGACCGGCAGTCGAGGAAAACAGAAAAAACGGCAGTATAAACAGCGCCGCACTCAGGTTACCCAGAAAACGGGCGGTTTCTGCAGATTGATTTGCGCCATAAAAGGCGATCAGGATCAGCATGGAGTTCTTGAAGGCATTGTCATTGAATGCGCCCAGGAACTGAGTAATAAAGAACGGCAAGAAACGTCGTTGCCCGAGCAATTCAAACTGGGATTTGGCTGACATTCTAGTTAGACATTACCAAGGTAGCCGGCCTGTAAGAAATTCAGAAACGACAATCACTCAGGCTCTACTTCGCAACTGTCATAGACCTTCATAATCTTTCTGAGCTCATATATTACCTGTTGCTGTGTAACATCGTTCAGGTGTGCTATCTCGGGAACATCGGCGCCATTATCAATATCAACGAGCAACTGATTTACCTCGGCGCAACCCCGGGCTGCGATTTCCTCCAGCAGCTCATGCAACTCGGTATCTGACAGTATCTTACTCACGGCGTCGTATATCAATCGCCTTCTGTATACCTTTCGGTACCGTCTCGGCATGAGTTTGTTCGTCGGGCACCAACCTCTGCAACACCTCTTCATCCGGATACATCTGCAACAGATCAATGGAAGTCAAGGTATCACCTTTCTCTTCATACCTTGCCCAAATCTGCTCCCAGCGGGCATCATCAAAATAAAAGCCAGGCGGCAATATGCATACCATATGCTGATTATAGTCAGTGATAATTTTGGGTTCTGTGAGTTTTCCGGCCATAAGTTGATCAGATTTTCTTCACGATCACGGGGAGTATGATCTTAGCACCCGGCTTGAGCCGTGAAAAATCTACATCCGGGTTGTACTGACGCAATAACCACAACGGCGCATCCTTCTGCTTGCCGGCAATCACCCACAGCGAATCGCCCCTTTTAACCCGGTAATCCCGGGTACCATTGATTTGATTTTCTGCAAAAAAGCTGTCTTCCAGCTGCTTGTGATAAGCCAGACGTTTACCCTCAAAGGCCTGGCTATTTACCCGTGAGAAATCAAGTTTCAGACGTTTGCCAATCACCAGCGGTGTTCGATAGGACATGCGATTAATCCGCCTTAAACGCTGTGCCTTGACAGATAACCAGTCGGCGTAATGCCCCAGCGTTTCTGCGGCCTGAATCTCGATGGTGTTGTCTTTGGCAACAGAATACTCGGCCGGGTCCGTTGCAGATATCTGTTGCACACTGTCCAGCACCTCATCCTCGATTAATGGCTCTGCTTCATGCGCCTGCACGGCGGCTACATTCTCCGGTTCTTCCTTCACCTCCGCCGGCAAGGCAACACTAACCAGCTGCTCCTGAACCTCAGGCCGCTTTGCCACCATCGGCTTCCGAACGGCATCGCTGGACTGCTTCTGTGCAACCGCCGCAACAACCACTGGTTCAGGCTTGCTGATAACAGGCTTGGGTTGTGGAATGGCCTGACCCTTTTGCGGCAGGAACAGTTTTTGTCCAACTCGGATCTGGTGACGACTGCGCAGGTTATTCATCATCACCAGGTCATTCACCTTTACGCCATATATTGTGGCAATTCGCGACAAGCTATCACCTCGCCTGACTTTATAGGTCTTGTCGGGGACCTGTTTATCAAATCTGACATCAAGCGGTATTTTCCTCAATTGCTGATCCAGCTGTCCGGTAATGAGGTAGCTGGGGATACGCAACTCATAGTGCGCAGGCACATACTTTTCTCCGTCCCAGACAGGCTCACGTAACGCCAGATTATGCTGTTTTAACTTTTCCAGTTTTACACCAAGCGTGCTGGCCAACACCTTGGCAGGCACATAATGATCCAGCTTGAAGCGCTTGAGATTCTGCGGCGCATTCGGCCTGACCCCGGGAAAATACTGCGCGGCATTTTGTGATACCTCCAGCGCCGCCAGAAACTCGGCGTAAAAGTTTCTCGACGCAAAGCCAAAGGTACGACTGCGGTATTGTTTGACGATGATCCCGATATCGCTGGTGCCGGTTTTACGAATCGCCCGCCGCATACCGCCAACGCCATGATTATAGGCAGTTAGTGCCAGCGGCCAGCTTTTGAGAATGGAATAGTTATATTGCAATAGACGCACCGCAGCATCAGTCGCGCGATAAGGATCATAGCGTTCATCGATAATGTGATTCACCTTCATAAAACGTCGTCCGGTCGACGGCATGAACTGCCATACACCTGCGGCACCGACATGAGAATTTGCCCTGACATTAAAAGATGACTCCACGAACGGTAGCACAGCCAGCTCGGCAGGCATCCCCGCCTCAGTCAGACGATTAACGATGTAATCGGTATAGTAGCCAGAACGCTTTACTGCCTGTTTAAACTTGTCTGCCTGCCCTAGCTGGAAGCGGATATGGCGCGCGGCTGCACGAATATCCTTGCCGGGTGCACCCCAGGAAAACAACTGGCGGACCTTCTTGTCATCTGCACTCAACTGATCAAATGGCCTTGATGCGACCCTGTACAGTTGGGCTTTAATACGCTTTCGGGCCGCTTCAACAATGCGCTTGCGCTGACGTCTTGAACTATTCCTGGGAACCTTAATGGTTTCATAGACCACAGACAGGTCACGCGAATCATGCATAAATCCGTGTTGACCATCAATCTCGCTATATACCCGCTTCCAGAACTCTACATTGGGTTTCAGGCTCTCGGGTAACGGGAACTCCCCGGCCAGCATATGGGCATGCCAACCACCGAGCAGAACCAGGAACAGCATGACACGCTTAAACAACATCAACTCATACTCGTGTGGTTAATTACCGGCAATTAAACGAGGCGATTAAAGCGCCTTCATTTCCTCATAGCTGTTTACAAAAGCAACGGCAGGCTCCAGCTGTTCAGCCATCGCTTTATTACTGTCACGTAACTTGTCCAGTACCGCATCACGCATGCTCTCATCGCTACCCTGAGCCAGTCGGATCAATCCCTCCAGCTGGGTCGTCACGTACTTGTAATACTCTCTCGCACAGGCCGCATATTTATCAGCCGCGCCTGAAATTGAAGCCAGCTGTGATTTGTCGCCGGGCAAAGTGGGCGGCTTGCCACAATCCATGCTGGCAATCTTGAATGCCTGCACCTCGGCCAATGTCCTGGGCGTATTCATCTGGTATACCTTCAACAACTCAACTTCGAATATCAGGGTAGCGTTTGCCGGGATGGGGCCTACCGCTTTTTCACCATAGGCAATATGGGGAGGGATATAAAATATCGTTTTACCACCCTGCTGCATGGTCTGCAGGCCCTCGGTCCAGCCTTTAATCACCTGATTGAGGGCAAAACTGGTTGGCGCGCCACGCTCGACACTGCTATCGAAAACCTTGCCGTCGATTAACGTACCGTGATAATGCACCTTCACCAGGTCTGTTGCCTCCGGAGATACACCGTTACCAGCCTTGACCACCTTGTACTGTAACCCGCTGTCTGTGGTCACTACACCTGGTTGTTTTGCATTCTGCTCAAGAAACGCCTTACCTGCATCGGCTACTGATGGCGAAATATTCAGTAAACAGGCCAATAAACCTACTATTTGTAGCGTTTGTCTAAAGTACATGGATTGCCTCCGGGGCTTGAGAAATGATAATTCGGCGCGTAGTTTACGCGTCTGGGAAGGAAATTACAGGTACGCAGAGGCCTATCGCACTCAGTATGACATATCAGGAAACATTCACGCTCAGGACCAGCGGTAGAGGCACCACTGAAATTACACAGCAGGTTCAGAATATTGTACGTAACGCCAATATAGACACCGGGCTGTGCCACATATTTCAGCACCATACCTCGGCCTCACTGCTGCTCAATGAGAATGCCGATCCCGCCGTCAGACAAGACCTGGAAACCTTCTTTTCGAGACTGGTTCCCGATGGCGATCCGATGTTTACGCATCGGGACGAGGGCCCGGATGACATGTCTGCACATGTCCGCAATGTACTCACCACTAACGGGCTGACGATTCCCGTAACCCGTCACCGCTGCCATCTTGGCACCTGGCAGGGGGTTTATCTGTGGGAACATCGCACGATAGGCCATAGCAGAACAATTACGGTTACCGTTCAGGGTTAACGGGCATGACCAGGCTTTGATAATGTGACCTGACTAACATACAGATGCTGGCTATTAATCAATAATTCTCACCCCGAAATCGAAGGAACAAGTTATGAATACCCTATTACCTGCCGCCCTGCTTACTACACTCATCGCTGCCGGCTGTGGTGATACCAGCACTACCAGCGTCCCGCATACTGCTCCCGATGCAGTACCAGAGGTTGCTGCCCCGGTGAGCGCCCAGAACAGCCAGGTTGCCCAACAGGACAGTAACTGGGACAGGGCCAAGGACAAGTCTTCCGAGGCATGGGATGCCAGCAAGGAAGCCGGTAGCAGTGCATGGCAGGCCACCAAGGAAACCAGTTCGGAAGCCTGGGATAAAACCAAATCAACCTCTGCACAGGCCTGGGACACAACCAAAGAGAAATCCGGTGACGTCTGGGATGCCACCAAGGAGACAAGTCAGTCCGCCTGGGAAGCCACTAAATCCGGTACAAAATCTATTGCAGATAAAGTCGATGAGAAACTGTCCGGAGACAGCACACAACAGTGAGCATGCCAGACGTCATCTGCTGTGACGCGGTTTCAGTTGATGAGCTGTCCCGCCTGCTCCACACCTATAACCTTGACCTGCAGTGGGTCGCCGATGAACAGCCAATTCCAGGCAGCCACTTTGGAGACCCGGAGGCCGGCCTGATAGAGAACAGGCTTTACGTAAGAAGGGACACACCACTGCATTCACTTTTGCATGAGGCATGCCACTACATCTGTATGGATGATCGACGCCGCCAGCAGCTACATACCGATGCTGGCGGTGATTACGACGAGGAGAATGCCGTATGCTACCTGTCCATCCTGCTGGCTGACAGCATCCGGGGATTTGGCGCACAACGTATGATGCAGGATATGGATAGCTGGGGTTATACCTTTCGTCTCGGTAGCGCCCACCGCTGGTTTGAGGAAGACGCCGAAGATGCCCTTGACTGGCTACAGTCCTTTGGTATCGTCGACCAACAAGCATTCCCGAGCGGTCAGCTCAGGACCTCGTTATGAAGGATATAAACCGCAGAAAACTGCTACAACTGCTCATGATGGGTGGACTTGCCAGGCCGGCAAACGCCTTCTGGTTTTCTGACGATGACGACGAAAAGCAGCCCGCCAACCGACAGATACATACCCTGCAAGGTTCTGTGACCATAAATGGCCAGACCGCAACAACCGCCTCAATCATCTCACCCGGGGATGAAATCATGACCGGCGAGAATACCCGGTTTGTATTTCACCAGGGCAAAGATGCCTACTTGCTACGCAGTAATACACGCATGAATCTGGAAGGAAACAGCACTTTCGTGGATACTCTGCGCATCGTCAGCGGTGCAGTCCTGTCTGTTTTTGGCAGCGGCAACAAGCGCATTATTACGCCGGTTGCTACCGCAGGTATTCGTGGTACAGGCACGTACTTTGAAGTAAATGACAGCGAAACCTATCTATGCACCTGTTACGGCAATGCCAGTCTCACATCAAATGAGGACCCCTCAGTAACAGAATCGATGTCGACCAGCCACCATGAGTCACCGCGAATAATCAGAAAGACCGCACAGGGCAGCTACATGGAAAAGGCGCCGGCAATCAATCATACCGATGCGGAATTAATCATGCTTGAAGCGACCGTGGGCAGAGAACCACCCTTTGGAACAGAGTACGATCCGGATGCTGACTACAGCGCATAAACAAAGACCTTTAGCTTCCTGCCAGCAGGACCCTGAATATCAATACAGAGGTTAGCTGTAACACCTACCCCTTTACAGGATTCGCCTTCAGTATATGATCCAGCCTGACACGTCGCGGCACCTCTGCAGTATCCTCGAAATACAGATATTCAATACCTGCCTCGGCCCTGACATCAACCGGTTTTATCCGCTCAATTCGTGAAATACCCTGATCATCCTGCCAGGCCAGCTTCAACTCCTGGGCCCGAATAATCCACAGCTCATACTGTGAATGCAGATCACAACTGATTGGTTTGTATTCGTCACTCATTGTCATTCACATCAATTAAACGGCAGAATATCATAAATAGCGGATTCAACATGCGGCACAAACTGATTAAAACAACCAACCTGAAGATGGACAGCGAACTGGCCGGCAGTCGCTCAATTCCATTACTGCTCATGTTTTCACAGCAGGACTGCCCATTCTGCCTGAAACTGACAGGGGAGATACTGGAACCCATGCTCATAAGCGGTGATTATACTGATCGTGTTCTGATTCGGGAACTCATGATCGACGGGAATCAGGATATTGTTGATTTTTCAGGTCATCTGGTCGACCCGAGAACAGTATTTTCACGTTATTTGCTGTATGTTACACCCAGTATCCTGCTGCTGGACAAACAGGGAAAAGAACTGGCTGAACGTCAAATCGGGATCAATACGGTCGATTATTATGGCTACTACCTTGACGAAGCCATCGATCAGGCACTCAATACAATTAGCACGCATCACTCATCATGAGCCACCTTCATCTCTCCGCCCAACTGCGAAGATTCCTGATCACTGGCGTTTCTGCAACGATTATCGATTCGACCGTATACACCATCATGCTCTACCTCGGCATGGACTTCTCACCAGCCAAGGCATGCGGATTTCTGACAGCGGTCGCCTTCGCCTATAACGGGCATCGGCGCTGGACATTCAGTACGCACGGCTCGCGCAAACGCATCATCGGATTTATTGGTCTGTATGTGACAACATTCCTGATCAACAACCTGAGCAATACGCTCATGCTGGAAATACTGGGGAAGGAACAGAAGATTGATATTGCCGGTGCATTTGTCGTAGCGACCGGCGTCACCGCCGTCGTCAACTTCACCATGATGAAGTTTTTTATCTTCCG
>JAPHTU010000169.1 GCA_026196145.1 Gammaproteobacteria bacterium | reverse complement strand
CGGTTTCATGGAAACGGCCGAACCCTGGACCGCCGAGCGTCTGGATTATCTGCCACCCGCGGATGTGCTGCCATCTATCCAGATCAATAACGGCCCGCGCCTGGTGGGGCGCGTGGGTGCTGTCGATGTCGCACTGATCAACGGCGTCTTTGGTGACCCGCTGCTACATGCGCGGTTTCTGCATCAGCAGCGCGGCTTGTTGTTTGATCTGGGTAGCGGTGAACGTCTGTCCGCCCGTACGGCGCACCAGGTCACTGATGTATTTATCAGCCATGCTCATCTCGATCACCTCAGTGGCTTTGTGTCGCTGATGCGTTCGCGCATTGGTGAATTTCCACCTTGCCGATTGTATGGTCCACCGGGCCTTGCCCAGCATGTTGCCGGTTTTTTACAAGGCGCTTTATGGGATCGGGTAGGGCAGAATGCACCACGATTCGAGGTCCTGGAGTTCGATGGCAATACACTGCGTCAATTCCATCTGCAGGCCACTCAATCCCGGTCGCAGTTTGGTGAAGAGCGCGCGGTGCAGGCGGGTGTCATACACGAGGAGGCGGGATTTTGTGTACGTGCGGTGTTGCTCGATCACAAAGGCACATCTGTCGTCGCTTATGCCCTGGAACCAGACAGGCAGATCCAGGTACGCAAGGACAGGCTCATGGCGCGGCAGCTCGAACCGGGCCCCTGGCTGGGTGAGTTAAAGCAATATGTATCCGCCGATAATTTTGTTGCCCGCATCCACTTGCCTGATGGCAGTAATGAATCTGTGGAGACACTGGCTGCCGAGCTTCTGATCATCAGTCCCGGTAAAAGGCTCGTGTATGCCACTGACCTGGCAGATACTGCAGACAATCGTCAGCGTCTCGTTGAACTGGCACAACATGCACATACGTTATTTTGTGAAGCACCGTTTATTGAAGCAGAGGCAGAGCACGCCTTGCGAAACGGGCATTTAACCACACGTGCCTGTGCCGAGATCGCGAACGCGGCGGGTGTCGGGCGGCTGGTTCCCTTTCATTTTTCGCGACGTTATCAGACAGACCCGCAACAACTTTATGATGAACTTAAAGAAGTCTGCCCTCGTGTCGTGGTGCCTTCGACGCAACTGTTTGAGGCGGCAAGCGCTGTACTTGCCGATGCCACGATTGAACTGGACTAGTCCGCAATTATCTTAATGCAGCGGGGCGAAATGAAGATCATCGAGTTTAGTTGCTCTACTATATACAGTGTACGCGCTTTATGGTGACCATCTTGATCTCCGATAGTGAATCTTTTCTGGCTACACCCATCTCCAAGCATGTTTGGGAGTCCAGGTATCGGTGGACGGAAGGAGATGTCATCCACGATAGGTGTATCGAGGATAGCTGGCGGCGCGTTGCACATGCCGCGGCGGCGCTCGAGCCTGCGGACCAGGCTTTATGGGAAGCGCGTTTTCTGGACATATTACAAGGCTTCAGGTTTCTACCCGGTGGTCGGATTCTGGCGGGTGCCGGGACCGGCCGTCGTGTGACGTTATTCAACTGTTTTGTAATGGGGGTTATCGAGGATGACCTTGAGCATATCTTCGAAGCACTAAAGGAAGGAGCACTGACCATGCAGGCGGGTGGTGGTGTGGGTTATGATTATTCCAGCCTGCGCCCACAGGGCAGTACCGCCCATTCCACGGGTCGCATCGCATCAGGCCCGGTTTCCTTCATGCACATCTGGGATGCCATGTGTGCCACAGTGATGTCTGCCGGTGCACGCCGTGGTGCCATGATCGCCAGCCTGCGTTGCGATCACCCGGACATTGCGGCATTCATCGACGCCAAGCGTGACCCTGACCGGTTACGTCATTTTAATCTGTCGGTTCAGGTTACCGATGAGTTCATGCAGGCGGTCGATAACAACGACACATGGCCGTTGGTCTTCCCGGCAGATAGACTGGCAAAGGACTCCGATGAAGAGACCGTCGTTCGCAAGTGGCCCGGCTTCGAAGGTGATGTCACATGCCGGGTCCTGGCACGTTGTTCCGCGCGTGAATTGTGGCAGCGTCTCATGCAGGCTAGCTACGATACCGCAGAGCCCGGTGTGCTGTTTGTGGACCGCATCAACCAGTTCAATAACCTTGCCTACCGGGAATTCATTACCACCACCAATCCATGCGGTGAAATACCGTTACCCCCCTACGGTGCATGCAACCTGGGTTCCGTTAACCTTACGCAGTTTGTACGCGATCCTTTTACAGGCTCTGCACGTCTGGATCTTGATGCCATCAGTCATACGGTTGGTATTGCTGTTCGGCTACTGGACAACGTGATTGACAGTTCGGCATATCCCTTGCGGCAGCAGGCCAGCCAGGCCCGGCACAGTCGCCGGCTGGGCATTGGCATCACCGGCCTTGCCGATGCATTGATCATGCTGGGTCAGCATTATGGCCAGGCAGAGGCCAGGGAAATAGCGACACGTGCGATGCAAACCATCTGTCATTCAGCCTACCGTTGCTCCATTGAACTTGCCCGGGAAAAGGGCCACTTTCCATATTTCGAACCGGGGGCCTATCTCAATGGCCGGTTTATCCGGTCACTGCCGGAAGATATACGCTCGGGAATTTCTGCACATGGATTACGCAACAGTCATTTAACAGCCATTGCACCGACCGGAACCATCAGTCTGCTGGCCAATAATATTTCGAGTGGCATAGAGCCGGTATTTAATTTCCACTATTCAAGAAAGCTGCGTAACCAGGGAGGGGGCTATGATCAATTTGAGCTGCAGGACTATGCCTTTAGACTTTGGCAGGAGCGTAACGGAGAATCGGCTGCCTTACCGAATGAGTTTGTTACTGCGCAGTCATTGTCGCCGGATACACAACTGGCGATGCAGGCTGCCTTGCAACCCTATGTCGATAACGCGATTTCCAAAACGGTTTTCGTACCGGAAGACTTTGCCTTCACTGATTTCCAGGATATATATCGGTCAGCATATCGTCAGGGGCTCAAGGGTTGTACCAGTTTTCGGCCAAACCCGATTACCGGCGAAATCCTCAGTTTGAAAGAGGGCGCCAAGGACACTGTGGAGGATTTGAGTGTGGGTTGCTGTCATATCAATAGTTAACAGGACCAAGGATATTTTCATCGGAATCCCCTTGATCTGCTAGGCTTATTATGAGGCACCTGGATACTGACGTTGTTTGAATAGCAATAATACGGAATCTCGAACATGCCGAGACTCGGACAAATACTCATTGCGATACCGCTTCTCATTGCGGCCGGATTGCTACTGAATACAGTTTCCGCTGACAGTGCGGGCAAGCATATTGTCCAGTTGACCATTGAAGGGGCTATCGGTCCGGCCACCGATGACTATATTGAGCGTGCGCTGGAAGCAGCAGCCCTGCAGCAGGTTGAGTTGGTTGTGATCAAAATGGATACACCGGGCGGGCTGGATACGGCCATGCGGGGCATCATCAAGAACATTACGAATTCTGCGATGCCTGTTGCTACCTACGTGGCCCCGACCGGGGCGCGGGCCGCCAGTGCCGGTACCTATATTCTTTATGCCAGCCATATTGCCGCCATGGCGCCGGGTACCAATGTCGGTGCCGCTACGCCGGTGAGCATAGGTGGTATTTCACCCCCCGACATCAGTGGCAAAGAGAAAGGAGAGGAAAACGAAGACAGCGAGAAACAAGCTACACAGGACGAAGAGGACAAGCCTGTTGTCGATGACAGCAGCGATACCATGAAGCGCAAGACCATTAATGATGCCGTGGCCTATATCCGTGGCCTGGCGGAATTGCATGGACGCAATCAGGAGTGGGCGGAAAAGGCAGTGCGTGAAGCTGCCAGCCTGCCGGCGGCAGAGGCTCTGGAATTGAAGGTGATCGATATCGTCGCCAGCGGGATGGAGGATTTACTGCAACAGATTAACGGCCGCGACGTCAGTGTACAGGGTCGCAATCGCACCTTGCAGACCGCTGCCCTGGCCATTAAACAGATGGATCCGGATTGGCGCAGTCGCCTGCTCAGTGTGATCACCAATCCCAATATTGCCTATATCATGATGCTGATAGGTATCTATGGCCTGATACTCGAATTCTCCAATCCAGGCGCTATCGTGCCCGGCACCGTTGGTGCTATTTCCCTGCTGCTTGCCTTGTATGCACTCCAGTTGTTACCCATCAACTATGCCGGCATGGGGCTCATTCTGCTGGGTGTCGCCCTTATGATCGGTGAGGCCTTTCAACCCAGTTTTGGTGTGCTTGGCATTGGTGGCACTACCGCCTTTATTATTGGCTCAATCATTCTCATTGATACGGATGTCCCCGGTTTCGGCATTGATATTTCGGTGATCGTTACCTTTGCTCTCATCAGCGCGCTGGTTTTCATCGTTGTCATTGGTATGGCGATCAAGGCGCGTCGCCGCCCGGTAGTCTCCGGTTTGGAAGAACTGATCGGCGGTGAAGCCATCGTAATTGACGATTTTGATGATAAGGGAAAGGTTTCCATTCACAGCGAATCATGGAATGCGTTAAGTCATATACCGTTACGCAAAGGTCAACAGGTCAAGGTGACCGGCATCAAGGGGCTGGTATTGCAGGTAGAGCCCCTGGAGGCCTCAATACAGGAGAAAGAGTGATGATGGCGAATATCCTATATATTGTAATAACACTGGTAGTGCTTTTTCTGATCAGTGCAATCAAGATTCTGCGCGAATATGAGCGTGGCGTAGTTTTTCTTCTTGGCCGCTACTGGGGGGTCAAGGGACCGGGCTTCATCATCATTATCCCGCTGATACAACAGATGG
>JAPHTU010000072.1 GCA_026196145.1 Gammaproteobacteria bacterium | reverse complement strand
TTGGTAGCACGACCGGAGTTAATATCGATTGAGATCATGGCCTCGGTATGGTCCATGACAATTTCACCACCGGAAGGCAGGCGTACTTCACGTCGGAATGCGCTCTCAATCTGGCTTTCTATCTGATAACGGTTGAAGAGCGGGATTTCTTCCTTATAGAGTTTCAGTTTTTCCAGATTATGCGGCATGACCTGACGAACGAAGTCCCTGGCTTCTTCATAGACTTCTGGAGAGTCGATTAATATCTCGCCAATATCCTTACGGAAATTGTCCCGCAGTGCACGGATAATTATATTACTGTCCTGATAGACCAGGAACGGTGCAGGCTTGTCCTGGGTGGCCTTGTCGATGGCGGTCCATACCTGAACCAGATAATCGAGGTCCCATTGTAATTCTTCTGCTGACCGTCCGACGCCCGCGGTACGAACGATGACACCGGATCCTTCCGGCATATTAAGTTCGCTCAGCGCATCGCGGATCAGGTTGCGTTCTTCTCCCTCGATCCTGCGGGACACACCACCGGCACGTGGGTTATTTGGCATCATGACCAGATAACGTCCGGCGAGGCTGATAAACGTTGTTAACGCTGCACCCTTGTTGCCACGCTCTTCCTTGTCAATCTGGACAATAACTTCCTGTCCTTCCTTCATGACATCCTTGATACCTGGACGGCCTTCAACCTTGGCGTCCTTATTAAAGTAGCTGCGGGATATTTCCTTGAACGGCAGAAACCCGTGGCGCTCTTCGCCGTAATTGACGAAGGCAGCTTCCAGGCTGGGCTCTATGCGGGTAATTTTACCCTTGTATATATTGGATTTTTTACGTTGACGTGCGGTACGTTCGATATCCAGATCGTACAGGTATTGACCATCGACCATTGCGACGCGCAGTTCTTCCTGCTGCGTGGCATTGATTAGCATTCTTTTCATAATAGGTATCTCTTGTTGATACCAGGTGTGCTTTTTCAGTTAACAAGCTAAATTGAACGGGCGAACCGGTACTACCGGTGAGCGCCATACAGGTGTGATCGTTCGACATCGGCATGATATCCGATGGGAGTAGCCGCTGCATAAGTGACCTGACTGCAGCGAGAAAAAGAAACTGTCCTGGTGAAATCATTAAAGTTCTAACATCAAAATTCCACGCCATGGGCCTGGAATTAAAAATTGAAAGTAGTTGTGCCTGGGCTGCGCGGTCAGCCTGACATCCTTTTTGGATGTCCATTAATAATTAGTCCTGAGACTGTGGGTGATTCCGCTATTGGTGCCAAAGGCCCGCGTAATATAGCAGCCGGCAGGGTTTCCGGCAAATCAGGTTATCTCAGGGGGTGAATTCCGGGGATATGCCCCAATTACTGTGATTTCTCCCAGTTAGGTTAAACTCCGCGAAATTTTCAGCAGATACCGGTATGAGCGAAACAACCCAGCAACCTCCCAGTCGCGTTCGATTCGCACAGATTAGTGAGGATGAGGCGGGCCAACGCATAGATAATTATCTATTGCGCCAGTTCAAAGGTGTCCCTAAGAGCCATATATACCGGATCCTTCGTAAAGGTGAGGTGCGTGTGAACAAAAAGCGTATCAAGCCGACCTATAAGCTGGTTGCCGGCGATGAGGTACGGCTGCCACCGGTGCGTACCGGTGAGAAGAAAACCCGCCGTCCACCCGATGAAGTGATTGAAAGGCTGGAATCCCGTATTGTTTATGATGATGAGCGCCTGATTGTGGTCAACAAGCCAGCGGGTCTTGCGGTACATGCCGGTAGTGGAGTGGAGTTCGGTGTTATTGATGTCATGCAGCAAATCGATAAACGAGCAAAGGAGTTATTCCTGGTGCATCGCCTGGACCGTGATACCAGTGGCTGCCTGCTGATAGCACGGGACCGGCAGGCACTGCGTGCACTGCAGACCGCATTGGAAAATAATGATGTCGACAAGTTTTATACGGCTTTGGTAATGGGGCATTGGGGTGACCAGGACTCACGAGTCGATATGCCTTTACGGCGTAACAAGATGCACGGTGGCGAGCGGTTGGTACAGGTCGATAGCGATGGCAAACAGGCGGTTTCTGATTTCAAGGTAGTTCGTGAGTATGCAGGTAAGCCGGCGGGCATTGGTTGCAGCCTGATGAAGATTCAACTGATAACCGGGCGTACCCACCAGATACGCGTGCATGGTGCAGAAAGCGGGCACCCTCTGGCGGGGGACCGGCGCTACGGAGATGAGGAATTTAATCAGCAGATGAGGTCGTTCGGGCTAAAACGCATGTTCCTGCATGCGTCAGCACTGAATTTTCCGCACCCGGATAACGGCCAGACCATGCATATCGAACCACCGCTTGATGATGAACTGCAGCAAATACTGGATAGACTGGCAGCGTGAGCAGGGCGTATGAATTAATCGTGTTTGATTGGGACGGAACCCTGATGGATTCCGCACAGCACATTACCTGGTGTATGCGTAATGCACTGCAGGATGTTGGCATGGCAGAGCGGTCGGATGAGGAACTGCAGCAGGTCATTGGTCTGGGACTGGTAGAGGCCGTAACGGCATTGATCCCCGGTATGGATGATCAATTCTATTCCAATCTTGCCGAAACCTATCGCCGGCACTGGTTGAGTTCGCCACCTGGCCTGACCCGGTTTTTTGAGGGTATCACCGGATTACTGGAGCAATTGTTTGCTGCTGATATTCCAATAGCTGTCGCAACCGGCAAAAGTCGTCGTGGGCTTGATAAGCAGTTTATTGAGGAAGATATCGGTCATATGTTTGTGACTTCGCGCTGTGCAGATGAAACGGCATCCAAACCGGCACCGGATATGTTGCTAGAAATTCTTGATGAAGTGAATGTGCCAGCTTCACGGACGCTGGTGATCGGTGATACGGCATTTGATATGCAGATGGCGCAGGCGGCTGGTTGCGACCGGCTTGCGGTTAGCTATGGGGTACATGACCCGCTAAAGTTAGAGGTCTACCAGCCGCTGGCGCTGCTGGAAACTCCCGCGCAACTTGTTCAATGGTTTAATGTCAATCTATTACAATGAAATCAATAATCTGAAATTACGGAATTAATCATGGAAGAAAACTCAAAAAAATCCAGTTTTGAACGGGATGTTGTTGAAAAGCTGGCTTTTTCTGCGATAACAGAACAACGCCGGGCGCGTCGCTGGAAGATCTTTTTTATCTTTCTGTTTTTTATTTACCTGTTTGCCGCGCCAATCCTGATGTCCGGAAAATTTGAATGGCCGGATATTGAGAAGGGAGAAAAGCATACCGCGCTGGTTGATCTTGAAGGCGTCATCAGTTCGAAATCCGAGGCCAGCGCAGACAAGGTAGTCACGGCCCTGCGTGATGCCTTTGAAGATGAAGATACCGCTGGTGTAATTTTGCGTATCAATAGCCCGGGGGGTAGCCCGGTGCAGTCCAGTTATATTTATAACGAAATGAAGCGTCTGCGAGAAAAATATCCGGATATTCCCTTGTATTCGGTGATCACCGATTTATGTGCGTCTGGCGGATACTATGTTGCCGTTGGTGCGGATAAAATTTATGCGAATGAATCCAGTATTGTCGGTTCGATCGGTGTCATCATGAACGGCTTCGGTTTTGAAGGCACGATGGAAAAACTGGGTGTCGAACGCCGCGCACTGACAGCGGGTGAGCACAAGGCCCTGTTTGACCCATTCTCTCCCATGAAAGAAGAAGAAAAGGCACACCTGCAGGTGATGCTGGAAGATATTCATGAACAGTTTATTAATACGGTAAAAGAGGGTCGTGAAGGCAAGCTGGCGGAGGATGAAAAGTTATTCAGCGGTCTGGTGTGGACCGGCGACAAGGCCAGGGCACTGGGCCTGGTAGATGAATTTGGCAGCGCGGGTTATGTCGCCCGTGAGGTTATCAAGGTCGAGGATATTGTTGACTTTACCGGCAAACGGGACCTGTTTGATCGCTTTGCGGAACGTTTCGGTGCTTCAGTCTACAATCAGCTGAACAAGATATGGTAGCAGTGAGTTTGACAGGTTCAGGATACCTCATCGAGACGTCTGGCCAGTTCAAAATCCAGTGACGATAGTCCATTCAGGCTGTGTGTTACCAGGTCGATCACCACGCGATTATAGGTATTGCACCACTCGGGGTGATGATTCATGGCGTTGGCCTGTTCTGCCGCAGACTGCATAAAGGCCATCGCACTAACGAAGTCCCTGAACATAAACTGTTTGTGTAGCTTGTTATCCTTTAGCTGCCATTTTTCCTCGACTGACTGATTCAGCTCCGCGAGCCAGGTCTCAATTTCCTGGCTGGATAGCTTTTTAGGTTCGATCATCAGGGTTTGAAACCTGATTGTGCAGAAAGTACATCGATATCCCAGTTGTTGAACAGATTGACGAGCTGGATAAGGGGTAATCCGATCAGTGTGTT
>JAPHTU010000346.1 GCA_026196145.1 Gammaproteobacteria bacterium | reverse complement strand
TGGCTGCAACAAAGTTGGAGAAAGGATCCTGGTCCATTTGCTTGATACCCAGGGAAATACGCTCACGCTCCGAGTCAACAGCCAGTACCACGGCCTCGATTTCCTGGCCCTTCTTGTAGTTACGAACAGCCTCTTCTCCAGGAATATTCCAGGAAATGTCAGACAGGTGGATCAAACCATCGATACCGCCAGGCAGTCCAACGAAAATACCAAAGTCAGTGATTGACTTGATCTGACCGGAAACGTTATCACCCTTGTTCTGGGTAGCAGCAAACTCATCCCATGGATTGGCCAGACACTGCTTCATGCCCAGCGAAATACGACGACGTTCTTCGTCAATATCCAGCACCATAACCTCGACTTCAGTACCAATCTGTACCAGCTTGGACGGGCTGATATTCTTGTTGGTCCAGTCCATTTCGGAAACGTGTACCAGACCTTCAACGCCTGACTCAATTTCAACGAAGCAGCCATAATCAGCGATATTGGTGACATGGCCAAACAGACGCGAACCTTCAGGATAACGACGCGCCAGATCGGCCCATGGATCATCACCCAGTTGCTTCAGACCCAGAGAAACGCGGTTACGCTCCTTGTCGAACTTAAGGACCTTAACATCGATTTCCTGACCCACTTCAACCATTTCGGAAGGATGCTTAACACGCTTCCAGGCCATGTCAGTAATGTGTAGCAGACCGTCAACGCCACCCAGATCAACAAAGGCACCGTAATCGGTAAGATTCTTGACCACACCCTTGAGTGTCTTGCCTTCTTCCATATTGGCCAGCAACTCTTCGCGCTCTTCGCTGTACTCTGTTTCAACAACGGCACGACGGGATACCACAACGTTATTACGTTTCTGGTCAAGTTTAATAATTTTGAATTCCAGTTCCTTGCCTTCCAGGTAGGAAGTATCACGAACCGGACGAACATCTACCAGTGAACCTGGCAGGAATGCACGGATATCGCGCATTTCAACAGTAAAACCACCTTTAACCTTACCAGTGATAATACCGGTGACAATTTCATCTGCATTCTGTATCTTTTCGAGATCTTCCCAGGCGCGAGCGCGTTTTGCCTTTTCACGAGAAAGCTTGGTTTCACCAAAGCCGTCTTCGAATGCATCTACGGCAACTTCTACTTCATCACCGACCTTAACTTCTATTTCGCCGTTAAGATCTTTGAACTCTGAAATGGAAATGACGCCTTCAGATTTCAGTCCTGCATGAACAACTACCATGTCCGGACCCACTTCAAGTACATGACCTTTAACAATCATGCCTGGACGCATTTCAAGATTCTTTACGCTTTCCTCAAACAACTCCGCAAAACTTTCACTCATTTGTATAACATCCTTTTCAATGCACGACCCTCTGTATTAATGACACTAATACCAGCTTGCCCGTCGTGGTCTATTCAATAAAAGCTGAGTCATACCGGCAAGGCTGAACAACTCAACAAGGTTAAATAACTTCCCTTTCCGCAAGAAAATCCCTGGCCTTTTGCAGCACCTGCTCAATGGTTATACCGGAAGAATCCAGTAACAAGGCATCATCGGCTGGCCTGAGTGGGGAGGCGGCTCGACTTGCATCGCGCGCGTCCCGCTCGGCTATCTCCTCGGAAAGGGCGCGAAAGTTAGCATCAATTCCCTTTTGTTTCAACTGCTTATGTCGCCTCTGGGCACGTTCTTCTACGCTGGCCGTCAAAAATATCTTGGCCGGGGCATGCGGAAATACGGTGGTCCCCATATCGCGGCCATCCGCAACCAGTCCCGGGGACTCGACGAAATCGTGCTGACGCTTCAATAATGCCTCACGAACGGCCAGCATGGCGGCCACCTTGGAGGCCGCATTTCCGGCGGTTTCCGTGCGAATATGTGCCTCAACCGACTGCCCGTCCAGCATGGCATGGGTTGCCCCGTCAATGGTAGAAAAGCTGACCGGCAGGGCCTCAGCCAGTGAAACCAGCTCCGCTGATTCCGCCTCTATGGAAATCCCCTGTTGCTGTGCGGCGTAGGCCAACACACGGTACAGCGCGCCGCTATCCAGCAGGTGCCAGCCCAGGTCGTCTGCCAGCAATTGCGCAATCGTGCCCTTGCCCGAACCACTGGGGCCATCAATGGTGACTACGGGTATTTCCATGATAAATCCTGATGTTTATTGTTCGTATCGAGCAGAAAAACCGATCAGTTGATTTCAATCGACAGGCCCGCCTTGTTGGCAAGCCCGACAAAATCGGGGAAAGAGGTATCGACATTCGCGCAATTATTGATACGTACATCACCGCTGGCACGCAGTGAGGCCATGGCAAATGACATGGCAATACGATGGTCATCATGCGATTCCACGGCGCCTGAACCAAAACCACTACCACCCTGGATCACAATACCATCCGCAGTTGGCTCGGCATCAACGCCGAGTATCTTCAGGCCATCCGCCATGACGGCGATGCGGTCGCTTTCCTTCACCCTTAACTCTTCGGCACCGGTCAGTGTTGTTTCACCACTGGCACAGGCTGCCGCCACGAAGATAGCAGGAAACTCATCTATCGCTAGCGGCACCAGCTCCTCTGGAATACGAATACCCTTGAGTTGCGCAGACCGCACCCGGATATCGGCCACCGGCTCACCACCGACTTCCTGCTCTTTAGTCACCGATATATCGGCACCCATCAGGCGCAGGATATCGATCACTCCGGTGCGTGTCGGGTTCATACCAACATGCTGCAGGGTAATATCAGAACCCTCGGCAATGCTGGCGCCCACCATGAAAAAGGCCGCCGAAGAGATATCGGCCGGCACATCGATTTCAGTTGCCGTGAGTCGACCACCACCCTGCAGGCAGACCACGCCTGCTGACGGATTGTCTACCGCATAGCCAAAGCCGCGTAACATGCGCTCGGTATGATCACGTGTCGGTGCGGGTTCGGTGACACAGGTTTTGCCCTGGGCATAAAGTCCGGCCAGTAATACGCAGGATTTCACCTGGGCACTGGCCACCGGCAATTCATATTCAATCGCCTTTAAAGCTACGCCACCACTAATATCGATCGGTGCTGTACCGGCTTTGGCAGTTGAAAGTGTTGCCCCCATAGATTGCACAGGATCGGTCACGCGGCGCATGGGTCGCGACATCAGTGAGCCATCACCCACCAGTGTGGTATCAAACGACTGGCCCGAAAGTAGACCGGTCATCAGTCGCATACTGGTTCCCGAGTTACCCATATCCAGCGTATTTGCCGGTTGCTTCAAGCCGTCAATTCCTACACCGTGGATCACCACCTCACCATTATCAGGACCTTCGATCTCAACACCCATGGCACGAAAGGCGTTCAGCGTCGCCAGGCAATCCTCGCCATCGAGAAACCCATGTACACGGGTTGTACCATCGGCCAGCGAGCCAAACATGATGGAACGGTGAGAAATGGACTTATCGCCAGGAACACGGATATCGCCGGATAAACTACCGCCGGGCGATGCAATAAAGGTTACAGACTTACTCATAATACGAATTCCAAATATCTTTATGCTACGGTGACAATAATGTCTTCAACTTTGTCCGCTGCGCTCACGTTCATCCAGCAAACGACGAAAATGTGCGCGTGCATCGTGGGCCTCTGTGAACATCGTATGCAGGGTTTGTTCATCCGATGACTCAATGGCTGCCTGCAGCCGATCCAGCTCTTCACGATAGCGTTCGATGGCTTCAAGTATCGCTTTGCTGTTGGACAGACAAATATCCCGCCACATCACAGGATCACTTTCTGCGATGCGGGTAAAGTCACGCAAGCCACCTGCTGCATAACGAAAGATATCGTCGTGGTGCGGACTATTGGCCAGTTCACGTACCAGTGAAAAAGCCAACATGTGTGGCAAGTGACTGGTGGCTGCCAGGATATGATCATGCAGGGCGGCATCCATCAATTTGATTTCAGCGCCACAACTCTGCCACATCTTTTCCACCACGGATAATGCGCCATCGCTGGTATTTTCATGCGGCGTCAGAATGACTCGACGCCCCTGATACAGATCCACCAGTGCCGCCGTTACACCACTATTCTCATTGCCTGCAATCGGATGGCCAGGCACCAGGCTGGCGGGCAATTCACCAAACACATGGCTTGCCGCGTCCAGAAAAGAACTCTTGGCACTACCAACATCCGTAATGATGGCATCCGGCTTGAGCGAGGGTGCGATCTGTTCAAGCAGGGGCTGCATATTACCCATCGGAACTGCGAGCACAATCACATCACAACCCCTGACTGCCTCTGCAGGGTCAGTACTGAAATCATCAATAACACCCAGCTCAATCGCCTTGTTCAGGTTATCGATATTGCGTCCGCAACCCGTGATCCGCCCGCAGGCAGATTGTTCCTTCAAGGCCAGCGCCAGCGAGCCACCAATCAGGCCAACACCAATAATGCAAAGATGGTTAATCACAGGCATTCACCCAGTGCATCAATAAAACGTTGATTCTCAAGTTCGGAACCGACTGTCACCCTGAGCCAGGTAGGCATATCGTAATTTGCGATTGGTCGAACAATGACCCCTTGCTGTAACAAGGCATCGTATATCGGCATGGCATCACGCCCGAAATTCACACAGATAAAATTTCCGGCCGATGGAATGAAAGATAATCCGAGCTTTGTGAACGCGGCTTCCAGTTGCCGCATCCCGGTCAGATTTAACTCACGGCTACTTTGCAGGTGCTGCGTATCTTGCAACGCTGCGATTGCAGCCTCCTGTGCCAGCATATTGGTGTTGAATGGCTGCCGCACCCGGTTGAGTAATTCCGCCATTTCCGGTTGCGACACTGAATAACCGATGCGGAAACCGGCCAGCCCATAAACCTTGGAGAAGGTCCGGGTCACCAGCAGGTTGGGAAAGTCATTTATCCAGTCAACTGCCGAGGCATAACCGGGCTTGTCGACATACTCGAAGTAGGCCTCATCAATAACGACCACGACCTGTGGAGGGATTTTTTCAATAAATGCCCGTAGTTCATCGGCGGGCAACCAGGTGCCCGTCGGATTATTTGGATTGGCCAGAAACAGGACTCGTACGCGGTCACTCAATTTGGTCAACATGCCATACAGATCAATCTGGAAGGTCTCTTTTTGCACGGGTACCACCACGGCCTCAGCGCCCGCTGACTGGGTTACGATCGGATAAACCGCAAAGGCATGTTGCGAAAACATGGATTGTGTACCGGGCACCAGAAACAGGCGCGCCACCAGTTCCAGAATCTCGTTTGAACCGTTTCCAATCGTAATGCAGTCCGGATCAACAACATGATGCTCAGCGAGTGCATTTCTCAACGCAAAGCCATTGCCATCGGGATAACGCGATACCTCCGGCAAAAACCGCTGTGCTGCTGCTATCGCCATCGGACTCGGCCCAAAGGGGTTCTCGTTAGAGGCCAGCTTGATAATGTCGGTAATGCCCAGCTCGCGCTCCAGTTCCTCCATCGGCTTGCCTGGCTGATAGGGGGTCAGGCTGGATATGCCTGGTGCAGTCAAGTTAATCAGGGACATGAGGTATCAAACCTTCATCAATGAGATAAGGCTATAACACCGAGACGGGATATGATCCAAGAATCCGGACAAGGAAGGTGTTTTCCTCGAGTTCACGCAACACCTTGCTCACGGCCTCATCATCCTGATGTCCGTCAACATCAACAAAAAATACATAGTCCCAGGCCGCGCGACGCGAGGGGCGTGATTCAATGCGCGTCATACTGACACCATTGGCCGCAATCGGTGACAACATATCGTATAGCGCGCCCGGACGATTGGGTGTCGACAACAATAGCGAGGTTTTGTCTTTACCACTGGCGGAAACCGCCTGTTTGCCGATAACAAAAAACCGCGTGGTGTTATTGGGGTCATCCTCGATATTACTGACCAGTGCATTCAGGCCATAAATCGAGGCGGCCGCCTCGGACGCGGTTGCAGCCGCTCCGGTTGATTTGGCAGCGATACGAGCGGCCTCGGCATTGCTGGATACTGCCACCCGCTCAACCTTGGGTAAGTTGGCATCCAGCCACTCACGGCATTGTGCCAATGCCTGCGCATGGCCATAGACCTTATCGATACCATCCAGATGCTCTACCTGGGTAATCAGGTGATGGTGTATCCGCAGCGAGACTTCGCCGCAAATATTCAGCGGTGACTGCATGAACATATCAAGGGTATGGTTGATCACTCCCTCGGTTGAATTTTCTACCGGTACAATGCCATAGGCGGCATTACCGGATTCAACCTCGCGAAAGACCTCATCGATGGCCGCCATGGGCATAGGATTGATAGACTCTCCGAACTGCTTCAACGCCGCCGCATGCGTGTATGTCCCTTCCGGCCCCAGATAGGCAACCTTGAGCGGCATCTGTAATGCCAGTGAATCTGACATGATCTGGCGAAACAGGCGCACCATGGTTTCATCGTCCAGTGGACCGGTATTTCGCTCCTTCACCATGCGTAGCACCTCGGCTTCGCGTTCCGGACGATAAAAATCATTCAGGTCAGGGTTCGATTGACGCTTGATTTGCGCAACCTCACTGGCGCACTGCGCACGCCGGGTAATCAGTGCCTGAATCTGCTCATCCAGTGCATCGATCTCCTGCCGGATTGATTTAAGCTGTTCTTCTTCGCTAGCCGGCATGTCTCACCAGGATTTCGGGAGTTGGCGCAGGACTGGTGCGGCTGAACGCCGCGCTGGAGGCTAAAAGGCAGCCATAGCTACCTTTTAGGTGAAGTGCAAGTTCAGATGTGCCAGAACTAGCCAGAACCGGAATAGGCATATCAAAAAACATTCTGAATTTTAATGCTTTCTTCATTATCCAATCA
This sequence comes from Gammaproteobacteria bacterium, assembly GCA_026196145.1. Lineage (GTDB taxonomy): Bacteria > Pseudomonadota > Gammaproteobacteria > JAJDYQ01 > JAJDYQ01 > JAJDYQ01. The sequence continues at coordinate 3,191 of JAPHTU010000346.1, read as the reverse complement.
TTTCATAACGTAACAGTAATATCACGCCGCCTGGTGAGATATGCCGGCTTACCATGAAGTACTTATAATCTTCTCACCGATAAAACGCCATCAATATCACAAATCGCCTTTTCCAGGCTCTCCGGAATCTCGGCATCCAGATCCATCAGCGTATAAGCCACTTCACCACGGGACTCATTCACCATATGTTTGATGTTCAGTTCCGCCGAACCCAGTGCATGCGAAATCTTTCCCACCATGTCAGGCACATTGGAATTCACCACGGCCAACCGGTGACTGCCAGCCGCCCTTGGTAATTTAACAGTTGGGAAGTTGACTGAATTCTTGATATTGCCATTTTCCAGATAGTCACTGATCTGATCAGCCACCATGATGGCGCAGTTATCTTCCGCCTCACGGGTTGAGGCGCCCAGGTGCGGCAAGGTAATAACCCGCTGATGCTTCTTCAACAAGTTACTTGGGAAATCACAGATATAGGCATACAGACGATTGTCATCCAGCGCCTTTACCACGGCCTCATCATCGACGATACCGTTACGGGCAAAGTTCATAATGACCGCTTCCGGCTTCATCAGCTTCAGGCGATCTTCATTAATCATATTGGCGGTGGCATCAATCAACGGTACATGAAAGGTCACAAAGTCTGCCTTGGACAACAGGTCATCAACACCCGTAGCCTGCTCAACTTCCGAAGATAACTGCCAGGCCCGCTCGACGGTCACACCCGGATCAAAACCAATCACCTTCATGCCCAGAGAAGCCGCTGCGTTTGCAACTTCCACGCCGATGGCACCCAGGCCGATAACACCCAGGGTCCTGCCGGGCAGTTCAAAACCACCAAAGTTCTTTTTTCCTGCCTCTACCTGCTTGCTGATTTGGGCATCGTCGCCCTCCAGGTTGCGAGCAAAGTCCCAGGCCTGCGCAATGTTACGGCACGAGATCAACATGCCGGCCAGCACTAGTTCCTTCACCGCATTGGCATTTGCACCCGGGGCATTAAAAACCGGAATGCCGTGCTCACTCATGGTATCCACCGGAATATTATTCACGCCTGCGCCTGCACGCCCGACGGCCTTCAGGGTTTCTGGAATCTCCATGTCATGCATCTTGAATGAACGCAACAAGATCGCGTCGGGATGCTGGATCTCGGAGGCGATCTCATATGTTTCGCGTGGCAACCTGTCCAGCCCAGCGACTGAAATATTATTTAAAGTCAGTACCTTATACATCTTTATATCAGCTCAATTTATTTGTGAAACAGGAGCGCCAAACCAATCAGGATTGACGAGATTCAAAGTCAGCCATAAATGCAATCAATGCATCAACGCCTTCTTCCGGCATGGAATTGTAGATGCTGGCACGCATACCACCGACCGAGCGATGCCCCTTCAGCGTCACCAGGTTCGCCTCTTTGGCCTCTGCCAGAAATGCCTCGTTATGGTCATCATTACCCAGTATGAACGGCACATTCATCCAGGAGCGGCAATCCTGACGAACCGGGTTGCTATAGTAATCCGACTGGTCAATGGCCTCGTAAAGCTTGTCTGCCTTACGCTTGTTAACCTCACCCATGGCCTTGAGACCACCCTTTTCCTTGATCCAGTCAAATACCAGCCCGGCCATATACCAGCCGAAGGTGGGCGGGGTGTTATACATGGAATCGTTATCGGCCATGGTCTGGTAATTCATCATGGTCGGCGTGCCATCAATCACATCACCGATCAGGTCATCACGCACGATGACCAGCGCCAGACCCGCAGGGCCAATATTTTTTTGTGCGCCGGCGTAGATCAAACCAAAACGCTCAACCGGGATCTGGCGTGACAAAATCGTTGACGACATATCCGCTACCAGTGGTACATCCCCGGTATCAGGAATCCAGTGGAACTCGACACCACCAATGGTTTCATTTGGAGTGTAATGCACATAGGCGGCATCCGGGTCGAGGTTCCAGCTATCGGGCGCGGGAATTTCACTAAAGTTCTGGTCTGCTGAACTGCAGGCAGTATTCACATCACAGTAGCGACTGCCCTCGGCAATGGCCTTCTTGCCCCACATACCGGTCAGCAGGTAGTCTGCTTTCTTCTTGCCGCGCAACAAATTCATGGGGATGGCAGAAAACTGGCTACTGGCACCGCCCTGAAGGAACAGTACCTTGTAGTTTGACGGGATTTCCATGATCTCACGCAAGGTCGCCTCGGCGTGCTCGGCAATGCTCATATAGTCCTTGCCACGGTGACTCATTTCCATCGGCGACATGCCTGTGCCATGCCAGTCCAGCAATTCAGACTGCGCGCGCTCCAGTACCTCGGTAGCAATCATGGCCGGACCCGCGCTGAAATTAAATACTCTGCTCATAGTTCAAGACTCTCCTTCGTCTACTTCTACTACCAGTGATTCGATCTTTTCCAGACCCACCAGTAACTCATCTTCACCCAATCGAATCAGGGTCACACCCTGCGTATTACGGCCGGTACACGACACCTCGGCAACCCGGGTACGTACCAGCGTACCGGCATTACTGATCATCATGATTTCATCGTCCTCCAGTACCTGCAGCGCACCAACGGCATGGCCGTTGCGGTCGCTGCACTGGATAGACACCACGCCCTGCCCGGCACGACCCTGTAACGGGTAATCATCGACAGTAGTACGTTTACCAAAGCCGTTTTCGGTGGCCGTCAAAATATGGCCCTCGTCACAGATAATCAGCGCATTAACTTCCTGGTCGGCCCCCAGCTTGATGCCACGCACACCGCGGGCCGTTCTGCCCATCGGACGCACATCCTCTTCCTTAAAACGGATAGCCTTACCGGCACTGGTGAACAGCATAATTTCAGAATCACCATTGGTGATGGCGACATCGATCAGGCGATCTCCCTCGACGATCTCCAGTGCGATCTTGCCATTGGACCGTGGTCGTGAGAATTCCATCAGTGAAGTCTTTTTCACCAACCCCGAACTGGTCGCCATGAAGATATAACTATCTTCAGTAAATTCACGAATAGGCAGGATGGCATTGATGCGTTCGCCCTCTTCCAGAGGCAGCAAATTCACGATCGGCTTGCCACGGGCATTACGGCTTGCCTGCGGCAGGTCATAAACCTTTAACCAGTACACCTTGCCCCGACTGGAAAAGCACAGAATGGTGTCATGCGTATTCGCCACAAACAGCTTGTCGATGAAGTCTT
>JAPHTU010000298.1 GCA_026196145.1 Gammaproteobacteria bacterium | reverse complement strand
GTACTTCCGTCTGGCTCTCTTTCCTGTTGTCATCTTTCACCTCGTTATGGCATTGTATAACCTTAACTAGGTGTCCGGGTTTAGTAGACCACTTCACATGGGGTGTGCAGATAAAAAAGGCGTTTCTCTCAGCGAATCAGAAAAATCTGCGCTTGACGTCAAATTATTTAATGAGCTTGATGTACGAAGTATGGCCTGGAGAGAAAAAACCTACGAAGCAAGATATAAGTTAATTACAGATATGGCAGAAAAAGGATACATGCCTGCAAAGTATGCAATTAAGCTACTAAAAATAAATGGGGGTAATCACTTCTTACCATTCAAAGTGCGCGCATTTATTAATCAGTATGCCTACAAAGAATTAAAGGAGCATGCGAATAAAGGTGATCCATCAATGCAATGCTTGTTTTTCATGGTTGTATATGAAATGAAAAATGAAGGTGATTATCCCTTAGCTAATGAATACATGCAGAAAGCTGCTGATCAAGGGCATCCTCGATGTATGGATATGTACGGCAAGTCATTGCGAAAAGGTATGAGCAGAGAGGATGTTGCACCTAAAGAATCTATTGACTATATAGAAGCAGCAGCAAGGAAGGGGGATCAAAAGGCTGCATTATCTATAGCCCTTACTTACGCCGGCGGTTACTGGGGTTTCGAAGTAAATGCAGGTAAAGCTAGATGCTGGTTAGCTGTTGCGAAGGTTGCAGATACAGGAAAAGTGGGGGTTGACTACAGCAATATGATTGAAAGAATTGCGAGAAGAGCAAGAGACAAAGGTAAAAATATTATAGTAGGAACCACTTATTCCGCCAGTGATCGTTGTGAGTAAGGGATCTGCTTTGGCACTAAAAACAACCTAAATTGATATTTAACTACATATACAGCCAGTGTTATATTCTTCGCTTTCTAGACAAATAGAATCGTTACCGGTGTCTCGAAAAGCTTAAGAAGAGGCGCTTTTAATGATTGATAAAAGTGTCTTCTTACATCTTTAAGTGGGCGAAAAATGAACGGGCAGATAATGTCCGCTTTGTACTAGATGGGATCGGTCAGACGATCTGGTTGAATGACCGTTATGCGCCAGAAATGAGCTAAAATCTAACCACCTATTTTTGCAACATTTTGGCTAATTGTTAGCCTGTAAACTGCCTGCCAGCTGGCCGCTTAAATGAATGGTAGATTAAATGTGGTCTGTTCCCTATTATTCCATCTTGATCGAAAACAAGATAAGCAATCCCTCATACATATGAACTTTAAGCAGCTCATTATCGCGGTCAGCATTTTGTTGAGTCCGTTTATCTCTACCCTTCAAGCTCACGACGACCTTGAAAAGTATTACCATCTTACCAGCACTGATATTATCTCGGTATTCGCAGGTAAAACTCTACACAGCATCAATCAACGAAAAAAGACCGAAGTTCTAACCTATCTTTCCAAAGACGGCACAATGAAACAATCCATTAAGGCATCAAATACCCAACGCAAGGGTAAATGGCATGCAGCAAATCATCAATTATGTTTGCGTTGGCAGAAGCATGACAGCGAGTACTGCTTCGATAAAATCCTTTTTCACGATGAAGCGTTCTTTTTACTTAAAGACGATCAGGTTGAAACAATCGTGAAAAAGATTGATGAAGGCGATAAAACCGGATCCTGAAGCAAGTATTCTCGAGGGATTGGCCCCCATAAATACTTCCAGATGGCCACAGTGTATTAATAAGTACTAAGAAATATATAACGTAGTCCCTCCCCTATTATTTTTCGGCTTGGTATCATGCATGCCAATATGCCAACCGGATACAGAAATTGCCTATCACTGAATCACGAACACAGGACCGTTCCGTACGGGGGTGCTGGTGAAGCACGTGAAGATGGTGATGCGAATTACGGATTCAGGAACATAAAAGGCGATAACACGCTACTTTCCTCGATACCCGAGTTACGGCGTGACCCGGCACTCATGCGGCTTGTGCAGACAATCAACAACCCACAGACCGCCCTCTTCTCAATAGGCTGCGTCAGCGACAGTATCGAGGACAAGAATCATTTTCGTTATACGGGTTATATCGAATTCTCGTTTAACTCGGTGTCGCACATTGCTGATCCCGGAAACTATTTCCCGTTATTTTTTAATTTCGAACGCCTGCTTGACGCAAACAACTTCACACCCAGGGTCGAGTTCAACTGGGAACTACATAAGTCTACATTCATCGAACAACGTGTTTCCGGCTATACCTGCAAAATCAATCTGAATACCTATTACACTGAAACGAAGCTGGAGGCCCAACAGACTTGGGAAGAAACACTTGAGGTATTAGGACAATACCTGGGCGACATTCCGAATAAGCATCAGGATTATATTTTCGAGGGGAAATGATGAGAATTGAAGATGACAGAAAGCTGGATTACCGTGATGTGCTGATAAGACCCAAGCGCAGCACCCTTGGCAGTCGCAAGGATGTGGATCTGTGTCGTCAGTTTAACTTCCGGAATTCCCGCCTGAAACAACAGGATTTTCACTATCAGGGCATTCCGGTGATGGCCTCCAACATGGATGGTGTCGGTACATTTGCCATGGCGGATGCACTCGCACAACTCGACCTGTTTACCTGCCTGGTGAAAAGTTATAGCGTCGAGGAGTTGATTGCGTTCTTCAGTACGGGCAGTTCAGCACGGCAGGACCATGTCGCCTATTCGATGGGTATCATGCCCCCCGACTTCGAAAAGTTTAAAACGGTGTATCAATCTGTGAACACCTCGGTGAAGTATGTCTGTGTCGATGTTGCCAATGGTTATTCGGAACGCTTCTCTGATTTCATCAAGAGCATGAGGGACAGCTTTCCAGACATCATTATTATTGCCGGTAACGTAGTGACAGGAGAGATGACCGAGGAACTGATACTCAGCGGAGCGGATGTTATCAAGGTCGGTATCGGGCCGGGCAGTGTCTGCACCACGCGTATCAAGACCGGCGTCGGTTTTCCACAACTGTCCGCAGTCATGGAATGCGCGGACTCCGCGCATGGTCTGGGTGGGCACATCATCGCCGATGGCGGATGCACCTGTTCCGGCGATGTGGCCAAGGCGTTTGCAGCAGGCGCGGATTTCGTCATGCTGGGCGGCTTGCTGGCCGGGCACGATGAAGGCGGCGGTGAAATCATTACCCATTACCGCAAGTCCGGCGAAGTGACCAAGGGCGAACAGGGCTGGGAGGACGTTATCGAAGAGCAGAAATTTGTACAGTTTTACGGCATGAGCTCTTACGCAGCCAATAAAAAACATTTCGGCGGCCTGAAGGAATACCGTTCATCCGAGGGGCGCGAGGTGCTGGTACCTTATCGCGGCAGCATCGATGCAACAGTCCAGGATATATTGGGCGGTATCCGAAGCACCTGCACCTATGCCGGCGCCAAGAAACTGAAATGGTTGAGCAAATGCGCGACCTTTGTCAAAACTGGCCAGCAGTACAACGAGCTTTTCGAAAAATAGCCGGCGGAGTCAATTGAGATATCTGCATATACCGCCTTAGTAAAACCATTTCTCTTTGCTGGCAAGTTCGTCTTTATAAACATGCTATGCTGAAAAGACACTCACGGTTGCAGAATCCTAGCGATGATAAACAGAATACACCTGTTTGTAGTTCTTATACTCGGCCTGACGATTATTGGCTGCAATGCCCCGCCTCTTTATAACAAGAATGCGCGCGAGTTCCTTCAGGAACAAGGATTCGAAAAAGACGTAATAAGTAAATTAACAACCAGGCAGCCACTTGATGCAGGTATAGCCGAACAACTTTCCCAGTATGAAAACATCAATGTGCTACACCTGCTTGGCGCCAATCCAGGCACGCCGCCATACATAATAGACAGGCTGGCCAAGCATGAGCATTTTGAAGTCAGAACCGGGGTAGCGACTAATCCAAATGCGCCACTCGAACTGCTGTTAAGTTTCAGAAGCAAGGGAGAATACACATCGGTAAACAATGCACTGGCGAGAAATCCCAGGCTGTCGCCATCTACCATATGGGAAATGTATGAGAATGGTGAAGCGGGGCATGTTAGTTTCGGCCTCAACCCCAACTGCCCACCTAAGCTTATGCGCATCATTGCGAACGAAGGTAACGAGACAGCCAGGGCATGGCTGGCAACCAACCGGAATCTAACCGGGGATGTTATGCAGAAGCTGGCCCAGGACGAATCAAAGCTGGTCCGTAACTATTTAGCCAGAAATTCCACCTATAAAAACAGCCTTGATAGAAACAAATAAGCAATAACGTCGGACCAAAAGGGTTTTTCACCGACCGGGTAACGCTCCGCGGGATAGGTCGCAACCAGACTGAGACATCAAGAAGCGCAAGCTTGTCACTCACAAGTAAACATTGTCTTGCATATATAAGTACTTGTTAATATACTTATTGATGTTTTAGTGTTAATTTCCCTTAATTTTTTTCCGGAAAGGGCTTTCACACAAGCTTTTTGTAGCCGGAAGGAGAATCTCCACGATGAATATCATTCGCGTTCTAATCCTGTTTTTTGCCATCTCCTCATTGGCCAATGCTGCAGAACCCTGGCAGCAAAAAATCTCGGAACTATATATCCAGAATAACCCACCTACCTGGCAGGAACGAATCGTCGACCTGTACGCTGCCGATCAGCAACCCGACTGGCAGGAGACAACCCGGACTCTGTATTTGGAAAACCAGAACCTGGTATGGCAGGGTTACTATAAGACCACCAAACAATAGATATAAACCCGGAAGGCGCGTGTTCACAGCAACACGCGCCTTCTGCATAAAACACTTCGCCATTTCCACATCAACCAGCTGTCACCTTTGCGCAAATATTCAGGCTGACCCGTTAACGATGTTGGCTAGTACACACTTCAATACGCCGTAATCATATTTCTCATCCAGGTGCTCGTATACCGGCTTCAGGCTACCGCTCTCCATTACATCCAGGTATTCAACAGCCTGAATAATCTCTTCGTACTGTGCGTCTTCCAGTTTCAATATTTCCCGGGCCTCAAGCAGACCAACCTCAATCGCTTCGGCAAGGTGTGCGTAAACGGTCGAGGGCTTTAACTGGCGTTCATCGGCAATCTGCTGTGCATCCCTGCCTTCGGAAAAATAAAGCAGCGTCTCGTTAACGGTATCACTGAGATTGTTATGCAGTAATTCGGGTAACGGGTATTGCTCAATAACCCTGAGAAAGGCCTTGCCATAACGACCCAGTTTCTTGTCACCTACGCCGGGAATAAAACGCATACTATCTGCTGTATCGGGGCGCTTTTTGGCCATCTCAATCAGCGCTGCATCATGGAATATTACATAGGGCGGTACACCCTGCTCCTCCGCCAACTCCAGTCTCAGCGATCGTAATGCCTCAAACAACGGTTCATCACAGGCACGCAGCTCACTACGCCGGCCGGATGTCTTTGCTCGTGTTGCCTTCTCCGGTTTATCCGGCTTGCGCAGATCCAGCTGCATTTCCCCACGCAATAACGGTCGGCATTTTTCCGTAAGTTTCAGCGAACCATGCCCGGCAGCATCCACGCTTAAATAACCCAGCGAGATTAACTGGCGATACAGACCCCGCCACTCGACGCCATTCAACTCGGTACCCATGCCATATACAGCCAACTGGTCGTGCCGGTTCTGCCGTATTCGATCGTTATCTTTTCCCGTCAACACATCCACGACATAGTTCACACCAAATAATTGTCCGGTACGATAAACCGACGATATCGCCTTCTGCGCCGCTTCGGTGCCATCCCAGGTTTGCGGCGGGTTAATACAGTTATCACAATTGCCGCATGGCTCACTCATCTCCTCACCAAAATACTCCAATACACTTTGGCGCCTGCAACTAATCAGTTCGCATAAACCCAGCATCGATTCCAGCTTGTGATGCGAGATACGCTTGTATTGTTCATTGGCGTCAGACTCCTGCGTCATCTGCCTAAGCTTGATGACATCCTGCAGACCATAGGCCATCCAGGCATTCGCCGGCGCGCCATCACGCCCGGCTCGACCGGTTTCCTGATAATAGGCCTCGATACTTTTTGGCAGGTTCAGGTGCGCAACAAAGCGCACATCGGGTTTGTCGATACCCATACCAAAGGCAATGGTGGCCACAATAATAATATTGTCTTCACGTAAAAAACGTTGCTGATTCTGCTGTCTGACCTCATCGGACAGGCCGGCATGATAGGGCAAGGCCTTATAACCTTTCGCACATAACCAGTCAGCAATCTCCTCCACCTTACGACGTGACAGGCAATACACAATACCGGAGTCACCCTCATGGTCGCGTTGCAGGAAACGCAACAACTGATCGCGGCCATTGCTACCCTCGGCAATGGTGTAACGGATATTGGGCCGGTCAAAGCTGTTAATAAAAACCGCAGCCTGGTGTAAATCCAGTTGCTGGATAATCTCCTCGCGGGTACGTTCATCCGCCGTTGCCGTCATGGCTATGCGTGGCACATCGGGAAAACGTTCATGCAGTTGCGACAGACGCTGGTATTCCTTACGAAAGTCATGGCCCCACTGCGAAACGCAATGCGCTTCGTCAATTGCAAACAGGGCCAGATCAATCTGCTGCAAAAACCCCAGCATACGCTCGGTCAACAGGCGTTCCGGCGCCACGTATAACAAATCCAGTTCACCGGCGCGCAGGGCATCGGCAATCTCAAGCTGCGTATGTTGGTTCTGCGTTGAATTCAGGAAGGCCGCGCGGATACCCAGTTGTTGCAGCGCATCCACCTGGTCCTGCATCAGTGCGATCAGGGGGGAGACCACAATGCCTACTCCCTGCCGAACGATTGCAGGTATCTGGTAACACAGTGACTTGCCGCCGCCCGTCGGCATTAGCGTCAGCACGTCACCGCCATCAATTACTGTGCGAATAATTTCTTCCTGATGAAAGCGGAAGTCACTGTAACCAAAGGTAGATTGAAGGATATTATGGGCTTGCTGCATGGGACGGCATTATATGCCAAACCATCCATTCAGGAGGCACCATAACGTCTTGTCGCCAATATTATTGATTTATACCAGCTCGGTACTCACGAACCACTAACATGTCGAAATGCCATCAGATGCTATAATTCACTCGTCAGGATTAATAATAAAGAGGACCCCATGTCACGCAGGCCACCACCACTTATCATTGTATTGGGCGGCATCATTGATTCGATCGGAGCGCTCTTTTTAGGGTTGGGAATATTAGGACACTCTGAAGAGAATACGGTGCTGATGGGCCTACCGATCGGTGAATACAGCCTGGCATTAATCATCATTGGTGCCATTATCATGTTTCTTGGCAGCCTACTGATTATTCTTCCATTGCTGCTGCATCGCCTCTGATCTATCAAAGTAGTTACGACAAGCCATTTTTTCCTGGTTATTACCGATTAAACTGGTAGTTAAAACCTGACTGCCGGTGTTTCTATCTCCAGACCATTACCGCGTGACATCAAATATAACTCTATGAGTCTGAACGGTTCCGAACCGGCATCGAAGGGTTCCGCCCTGAAGGAGATAAAACACTCCCGCATGCGTTGATGCAGACTGGTAATACGTCCCCTGCCCAAACGGTATTCCGGAAAACCATTGGCCTGCCCCTGACTCAGTTTCTGGCCACGCAACATCAGCCCCTGATGCTGGATATGACAATGGTTACAAGACATGTTCAACTGGCCATAGCGGGTTTTATACAATGCTTCGCCTTTCTTCAACAACTTCGCCATAGGACCATCGGTAATGATATTGATCGCCTCCCCCTTGGCTCGGTTACGCACATAGGTTTCCAGTGAAATGAGATCGGGATGATCATAAGTCAGCGGGAAGCGGTCCATATTGATCTCCCAGCAGTGATTGATTTTTTCCTGCAAGGTAACCAAGCCGCCGAGATTAGGATCAAAATCCGGATAGCCGGCGATCCTTTTGGTATCCAGTTTTTCACCATCCGCACCATGGCAACTGGCACAGGCATGCTCCTCATCGGGACGATGTTCCTGAAACAATCGCTGACCTTCATCAACCGTCACCATGCCGGGATTTTCAAAGTCATCATCCTGCATGGCACGCGTTTCTTCGGTAAGGAATTCATAGCCTGATATTGGCTCCACAGCAAATGCCGGCATTGCACCAACAACCAGCAGGCATCCTGTCATCGCTACTATCTTAATATAAAGGGTATTCACTTGATTGTCTTCAGATAGGCAACTACATCCTCAACCTGCTGCGCAGTGAGAAAGGTCTTTCCCCAGTATTCATTTGCAACCCG
>JAPHTU010000270.1 GCA_026196145.1 Gammaproteobacteria bacterium | reverse complement strand
CTGAAGGCCCGGTCTTATGCGCAGAAGTTTCCGAAAATTGTGATTCAGAACAATTAGGTAGTCGAGGGGAACATGTCGATCAAATCGGATAAGTGGATTCCCGCTAACGGCATGAAGGAATAACGATGCTGGTTCGTCTTTGGTCGATAACTGTATCTTTGACAGGTCATGGCTGTCTTACATAGAGGCACAGAAGCATGCAGGCATGTAATAATACCTTTAACTCCATGCCTTCATGGTGGGAATACATAAATGAAATATCTACCAATCTTCATGAATATCCGCGACCGAGACTGCCTGGTCGTGGGTGGCGGAGAAATTGCTACGCGTAAGGCCGCGCTATTAAACGATGCGGGAGCCAAAGTCACGGTAATGTCTCCCGACCTAACCACGACTCTCACAGAATGGTTAGGCGAAGGCAAAATAACCCGGCGCGATTGTCCGTTTGATGAAAATACGGATATCAGCGATTATCGACTGGTTGTTGCTGCGACCAATAATAAAGTCATCAACCAGCTTATCTCTGACAAGGCAAAAGCCAGCAACACGCCGGTGAATGTCGTCGATCAGCCAGATGCCGGCACCTTTATCATGCCCTCCATCGTCGACCGCGATCCCGTACAGATTGCCATTTCCACGGGTGGCGCATCTCCTGTACTGGCACGCCTGCTACGTGGAAAACTGGAATCAACCATACCGACAACCTATGGGCGACTGGCAAAACTGGTTGAAGAATTTCGGGATAAGGTCAAATCACGTTTTGACAACGTAACCGAGCGCAGACATTTCTGGGAACAGGTGTTTCAAAGCCGCATTAGTGAGTTACTGTTTGCAGGCAAGGAGCAAAAAGCGCGTGAAGCACTGCAGGCCGCGCTGGAATCCGGGGATCATCCCACGCAGACAGGAGAAGTCTATCTTGTGGGTGCCGGCCCGGGTGACCCTGATTTGTTAACCTTCAAGGCCCTGCGCCTCATGCAGCAAGCCGATGTCGTATTGCATGACCGACTGGTATCACAACCAATACTGGATATGGTACGACGTGATGCCGAGCGCATTTACGTAGGCAAGGAACGTAATCATCATGCAGTACGCCAGGAAAATATTAATGACCTGCTAGTGGAACTTGCCCAGCAGGGCAAGCGTGTATTACGCCTTAAAGGTGGCGACCCGTTTATCTTTGGTCGGGGTGGCGAAGAAATCGAGACACTCGCTGAAAACAACGTACCCTTTCAGGTAGTTCCCGGTATTACGGCAGGTGCAGGTTGCGCCAGCTACTCTGGCATACCGTTAACGCATCGAGACTATGCGCAGTCATGCACCTTTGTTACCGGCAACCTCAAGGACGGATCAGTAGACCTGAATTGGTCGGCACTTGCCGAACCCAGTCAAACCATCGTGTTTTACATGGGACTAAAGACACTATCTGTTATTTGCGAACAATTAATCGCACACGGCCGCCGCCCGGACACCCCCGCCGCCATTGTTCAACAGGGCACCACGCGCAATCAGCGGGTCCTGACGGCTACACTGGAAACACTACCTGACATTACTTCTGATGAAAAAATATTACCGCCAACCCTGATTATTGTTGGCGACGTAGTCAAGTTGCATGACAAGCTGGCGTGGTACGAACCCGAGGTAGATGCGGCAGCCCACTGGGATCAAGCAAGTCTATAGACAAAGACGGCCGGGACATGAAGACATACAAACAAATCATCAGCGAGGCAGCAACCCAGGTCAGTGAACTCTTTCCGTGGGATGTCGAGGCCATCGAAAATCCCGATCTGATTCTGCTGGATATCAGGGAACCCTATGAGTATGAAGCCATGCACATCAAGGGATCCATCAATGTCCCTCGCGGCATACTCGAGCAATCCTGTGAATGGGACTATGAAGAAACCATCCCGAAGCTGGTCTGTTGCAGAAACCAGGAAATCGTTGTTATTTGCCGGTCCGGTTACCGCAGTGTACTGGCTGCCTTCACCATGCAACTAATGGGCTACACCAACGTCCATTCATTAAAAACCGGGCTGCGCGGCTGGAATGATTATGAACTGCCCATGGTTAACATGCATGAGCAACCCGTTGACCTCGAAACTGCCGATGACTATTTCACTGCCCGCTTACGCGACGATCAGAAAAGTCCCAAATAATGACCAACATCATCGACCAGATACTACAACAAGAATAACTGTATTTAGCAATTTCTGCGGGACACATTGGCGGTAGGATGTGCAGACACTTGCGACAATGCCTCGATCACGCCTATGTCAGAAACTGAAAGATACTGGCTAAAACATATGCCACCGGGAATACCGGCTGACATAGATAGCAGCGCCTATCCTTCAATCTGGGCCCTGGCCAATGAAACTATCGAGCAACACCCTGACCTTCCGGCCTACCATCATTTGGGAAAAACAATCAGCTACCGGCAGCTGGATCTGCTCAGCAAACAGGTAGCCGCCTGCCTGCAAAACAGGTACAACGTCCGCAAGGGTGACAGAATTGCACTAATGCTGCCAAATACCCTGGCACATCCGATTGCCATGTTCGGCATACTCCGGGCCGGCGCAATCGTAGTCAACGTCAATCCACTGTTCACCGCCCGCGAATTGAAAACATTAGTGAATGACTCTGGCACCCGTATTATTATCGTGCTCAGTAATTTCACTTCGGCATTAAATAAAATTATTCGGGAGACCTGCATCGAAAAGGTGATTTCTTCCCAGACCGGTGATTTTCACTCGCCGATACGCGGGTGGCTGATCAATACCTATGTGAAATATATCAAGGGCTTGAAGCCCACGGCCGGCTATACTGACAATCCATTAACAGGATGTATCCGTGATAATCAGCTAAGCTTTCACGAAACAGAGATTCAACAGAATGATACTGCATTCCTGCAGTATACGGGCGGCACATCAGGAATTCCCAAGGCCGCCATCCTCAGCCACGGCAATATTATTGCCAACACCTTGCAGGCGCATGCCTGTATTTCGCAGGCATTCAGGAATATCTATCCCCATGTAATTACCGCGATACCGCTCTATCATATCTTTGCACTGACAGCGAACTGCTTCGTTGTCATACGACTCGCTGGCTGCAGTCATTTGATCACCAATCCACGAGATATGAATAACTTCATTCGCGAGATAAAGAATATAAAATTCCATGCGATAACCGGAGTAAACACGCTCTTCAGTAGCATGCTCAGGCATCCCGGTTTTCATCATATTGATTTTTCGGAACTAAAATTGACACTCGCTGGCGGTATGAGTGTGCAGGAATCCGTTGCGTTGTCATGGCAGCAGACGACAAACAGCACAGTCATAGAGGCTTATGGCCTGACTGAAGCCTCTCCGGCAATTACCACCAACCCGGTAGACAGTGCACAATTCAGCGGCAGTATCGGCTTACCATTACCTTCAACAGAGGTTTCAATCAGAGACGATGATGGTACACCACTGGCCGTTAATAGCGCCGGTGAATTGTGGGCCCGTGGACCACAGGTTATGCGGGGTTACTGGAACAGACCAGATGAAACCAAAACCGTACTAACTGATGATGGCTGGCTAAAAACTGGTGATATAGCAACCATGGACGAACGTGGCTATATCAAGATAGTCGACAGAAAAAAGGACATGATTATCGTATCCGGCTTTAACGCCTATCCCAACGAGATCGAGTCAGTTCTTACCGGCCACCCTGATATCCATGAGGCAGGCGTGGTCGGCGTTAAGGACAAAGTATCCGGTGAGACGATAAAAGCTGTCATTGTCAAAAGCAGGCAGGATTTAACAGATAAAGAAATTATCGCTTACTGCCGGGGTAACCTGGCAGCATACAAAATCCCCAAGATCATTGAATTCAGGGATACGTTACCCAAAAGCGATGTTGGAAAAATACTACGGCGTGAATTACGTTGAAGCCTTTTCTCTTGCTGCGCAGGTAACCTCATCCTGAGACAGGAAGGCATCCAGTTCCGAGGTGTCTATTCCACTTTCCACCTTTAGCCGCTCTGGCAGCAACCATGCTGCGAGCGCTGGCAACAGCAGGATAGAGCCCAGCATATTCACCAGGAACATAAATGTCAGCATGATACCCATGTCTGCCTGAAACTTGAGATCCGAGAATATCCATGTCATGACGCCAAATGCCAGTATGACTGCGGTAAACACGACGCCACTCCCGGTTATTGCCAACGTCAGACGAAACGCCTCGGTGAATGGCATTCCCTGCTTCATCAGGCTCTGCAGGCGGCTAAATATATAGATACCATAATCGACACCAATACCTACACCCAATGCCACTACCGGCAGAGTATTCACCTTCAAGCCAATCTCCTGCCATGCCATCAAGGCATACGCCAGCAGGCTGACCAGGCCAAGCGGCAACACGACACAAAGCGTGGCCGCCAGCGAGCGAAAAGTTATCAGACATAAAATAATAATTGCTGCAAACACGTAAATCAGGATCGGAAACTGGGCAGCCTGTACCGCTTCATTCGTTGCCGCCATTACGCCAACATTATTGCTCGCCAATTGGTAGCGCACTTTATCTGAAGCGTACTGACCACGGTAATGCTTAACAGCATCAACTATCCGGCTAATGGTTTCCGCCTTATGATCTTTTGTAAAGATCAGTACCGGCATGACACTGCAGTCCTTGTTTAACAAGCCCGTACTTGTTGGCACATGCGCCACAGACTGCACCATCATGTGTTGGTTGCGGGAAAGCTCACGCCACTTGAGATTGCCTTCATTCCAACCGGCGTTAATCACCCGGGCAACGCTGGCCAGTGAGATAACGGATTGAACGCCTTCAACATTCTGCATACTCCAGCCAAAGCGATCAATATCGCTCATAACTTCATGATCGATACAACCATCCTTGGTTGTTTCAGCTATAACAGAGAGAACATCGACGCCAATAGAAAAACGTTCTGTAATCGTTTTCGTATCCTTGTTATATACAGAGTCTGCATGAAACTCCGGCACCCCCTGATGCAAATCCCCTATACGTATTTCAGAGCCTTTCCAGAATCCCAACAAGCCCATGACTAAAGCAACAACAAGAATGATGGTTGCCGGCTTTTTCTCCCCTGCCTTTGCTATCGAATCCCATACCGGTCGCAATGCAGTTGCCCGATGGATTAGTCGCTGACGATAGTCTTCATCAAATCGCGCGTATGATAGCAGTACCGGCAATAACACGAGATTAGTCAGGATGATGACGGCGACGCCCAGACTGGCCGTAATCGCCATTTCCCGGATGATTTCTATCTCGATAAAAAGTATGGTCAGAAAACCTATCGTGTCACTGAGCAGCGCAATGCCCCCAGGCAATAGCAGCCGCCTGAAACTGGCCCTCGCCGCCTCCTCACTACTTTTGCAATTAAAGACTTCAGCACGAACCGCACTCACCATTTGCATACCGTGACTGACCGCGATGGCAAAAACGAGGAATGGCACCAAAATCGACATCGGGTCGATACCAAAGCCCAGTAATGGTAATAATCCCAACTGCCAAATAACTGCCATCAATGCACATACAACGGTAATGGCCGTCAGCGCCATTGACTGCATATAGATATATACCATGACCGCGGTCAGGCAGAAGGCCACAGCGAAAAACAGCTTTACATCTGCAGCTCCGGCATGAATATCGCCAATGACTTTGGCAAACCCGATAATATGCACACCCAGTCCGGTAGGACTTGATGCCACATCAACCTGGATTTTCTCACTGATGAAACGCTCGCGAATACGTTTTTCCAGCAACTCCGCTACCTTGATGTAATCCAGCTTTTCGCCCGTATTGGGATCCACCTCAAGAAGGGATGCGCTGATAATCGCACCACTGAAATCGTTGGATACCAGGCGTCCGACATAGTTTGACTTCAGCAGGTTTTTCCTGACCTGCTCCAGTCCTTCAGGGGTGGGCTTAAAATCGGCCGGGACAATATTGCCCCCGGAAATTCCGTCTTCAACAACCTCGGTAAATCTCACATTCGGTGTGAATAGCGATGTAACGCGGGAGCGGTCTATACCAGGGATAAAGAAAACCTCGTCGGTTGCCGACTTTAAGGTTTTGAAAAAACCGGCATTGAATATATCGCCTTCTTTCACGGTCAACGCAACCAGCACCCGGTTAGCGCCACCAAATTCGTCACGGTATTTCAGAAAGGATTGCATGTACTCATGCTTTAAGGGCAATAACTTGCTAAATCCGGCATCGACCCGAAGATTCGACAGCGAATACCCCAATGCAACAGTCATCACCAAAAACAGTAAAACGACGAGTTTCCGATGTTGGAAAACCAGTCTTTCAAGCGTATCTGTAAGCGCCTTAGCCATCGTTATTTACAACCTTCGGATAATACTTCGGTAAAAGCATCACAGAGATTCAGCACGCTGGCACCATGTTCTCCAACCAACATCAACTGGTTAGCCGATATTTCCGCCGCGTCGGAAGTCGCGGAGCGGCTTGATAGCCGATAAAGACTGGTTGTATTCATAGAACCATCCACCAGTAAAACTACGCCGGCATGACCGACGATAACCAACTGGTTATTCTGCAGGCGTGTGATCGCCGTTAGCGCGGTTTGAATACCGGTAGGTAAAGGCTTCCAGGTATCTCCCCTGTCTCTGGAGATAAAGACATGACCGCGCAGCCCGGTAACAATAATGTTGTCTCCGTAAGCCACAATATCGAAAAAGGACCCGTCATATGGCGGTTTCAGTGTCTCCCAGCTCGCCCCGTCATCGCCAGAACGATAGACATAACCGGATTCAGCAGCGATAAATAACTCACCCTGACCATTGTCGGTAATGGCATTCAGATGATAG
>JAPHTU010000126.1 GCA_026196145.1 Gammaproteobacteria bacterium | reverse complement strand
GAACTAGTGGCTCCCATCCGCGTGGGTAAAGATGTGACTATCGGCGCCGGCTCTACACTGAGCAAGGATATAGATGATGGCGTATTGGTGGTAGAGCGTAGTAAAGCGCGTACAATTAAAGACTGGCAACGACCGAAGAAGAAATAGCGAATGTGCGGCATAGTCGGAGCAGTTACCCAGCGTAACGTAACCCCAGTTCTGTTAGAAGGCCTGAAGCGGCTTGAATACCGCGGCTATGATTCTGCCGGTTTGTGCGTGCTGGGCAATCATGACTTTGAACGTGTACGGACAGTCGGCAAGGTCAGTGAGTTGCAAAAAGCCGTTAGCAGTGCGGAGCCATCCGGCATGACAGGTATTGCGCATACCCGCTGGGCAACACATGGCAAGCCCACAGAATTCAATGCCCATCCTCATATCTGTAATCAACGTGTAGCTGTTGTGCACAATGGCATTATAGAAAATCACCTGGAAATAAAGGATGAGCAGGAAAAAAACGGCTATGTCTTCACCTCCGCAACAGATACGGAGGTTATTGCCCACCAGATACACCACTTTCTGGAGCAGGGAAAGGCGTTTCTGGATGCAGTAAAGGCGACGGTTGATGAACTACAGGGCGCTTATGCGCTTGGCGTAATGTCAGTCGAGCACGAGGGCATATTAATCGCCGCCAGAAGGGGCAGTCCACTGGTTATTGGTGTAGGTGTGGGCGAGTATTTTATTGCCTCGGATCATCTTGCGCTGTTACCGGTTACCCAGAAGTTTATTTATCTGGAAGATGGTGACATTGCGGAAATTACGGCAGATGGTGTTTATATTGAGGATGGAGATGGTCAGCAGGTAACACGCAAGACGATTACATCAGAGGCGAATCCTGATAAAGCTGAAAAAGGTGAATACCGCCACTATATGCTGAAGGAGATCTATGAGCAGCCGACAGTACTGGCAGAAACCCTGGAGGGCAGGGTCACTGAAGACAGCTTGCTCGAATCCTGCTTTGGTCCACAGGCGGGTGAAATCTTTGATCGAATCAAGGCCGTCAGAATCATTGCCTGTGGTACCAGTTACCATGCAGGACTGGTTGCACGTAACTGGTTTGAAGGTCTTGCCAATATGCCCTGCCAGGTAGAAGTTGCCAGTGAATTTCGATATCGGCATCCTGTTGCCAGCCAGGACACCATGATAATTGCCATATCCCAGTCCGGGGAGACCGCTGATACCCTGGCGGCAGTCAAAGGATCGCGTGTACAGGGTTTCGGGCCTGTGCTCAGTATTGTCAACGTCGCCGAGTCATCATTGGTCAGGGAATCGGATTTGTCATTGATGACAAGGGCTGGTCCGGAAATCGGGGTAGCTTCTACCAAGGCATTTACTACCCAGTTGGCTGCACTGCTGCTGCTGGTATTGGCATTGGGTCGACGGGCAGGTTTAAGCAAGCAGCGAGAAGCGGAAATCGTTACCCAGATGCGTACCCTACCGCGATATTGCGAAGAGGTCCTGCTACTCGATGAGGAGATTCGCGAGCTGTCCGCTCAATTTGCCGACAAGCATCATGCGTTGTTTTTGGGTAGAGGCGTACAGTATCCGGTTGCAATGGAGGGGGCGCTCAAGCTCAAGGAAATCTCCTATATTCATGCAGAGGCCTATCCGGCAGGTGAACTAAAACATGGCCCGCTGGCACTGGTTGATGCGGACATGCCGGTTGTAGTTGTCGCGCCGAATGATGAGTTGCTGGAAAAACTCAAGTCCAACCTGCAGGAAGTGCAGGCACGTGGCGGCCAGCTCTATGTGTTTGCAGATGTCGAATCTGGCCTGGAGTCATCTGATAATTTTCATGTGATCAAGGTACCCCTGGTTGGCGATCATGTTACACCCATACTGTATACCGTTCCCTTGCAGTTACTTGCTTACCATGTAGCGGTACTTAGAGGAACTGATGTTGATCAACCACGCAACCTGGCCAAGTCAGTAACAGTCGAATAGGTTAAGGCTGATTTCATCCGCGTGTATATTAAAAATAGTATGCACAGATAAAGCAAGGGTCACACATTGTTTTTCCTGGCGGGGCGCATAATTCTGATTTCAATACATGACTGGAAACAGGGGTCGACGGTTAACGTTCCTGGAATAAAAACAGCGAATATACAATCCCATCCACTTGTCCTGTCAAGAAACTGCTTAACATATCCCCCAGAATAATCACCATGAACATCCGTGTTCCTATGTTTATAGTCATGGCAAGCCTGTGCATTATCGCAATGGCGAATGCCGATGAAGGTGAAACCCTGTTTCATATCCAGTGTATAGGTTGCCATCATTTTGGTTCTCATGCGGTTGGACCAGACCTGTGTGGCCTTGCCGGGCGAAAAGCGGGTACAGCAACGGGTTATTCCTATTCCAGGGCGATGCAAGACTACAGTGTGAGGTGGAATAAGGACTCACTAGAATACTATCTTGAATCACCAATGACGATTGTGCCGGGCACGAAGATGGGAATTATTGGCTTTGATGATAAACATGATAGAGAGGCGCTGGCCAACTACGTGATTGAAAGATCACGGTCTCGTGAGTGCCTATAATAAGCTATTTATTATTTAACACTTGGTAATAAGCAATACAGGACCTGGTTATGACACATAAGCTGTATATGGTTGACGTTTTCGCGCAGCGGCCTTATGCGGGAAACCCGTTGGCAGTCGTTGTCGGGGAACAATTCCTGCCGGACGAAACCATGCAGGCAATAGCCGCAGAAATGAACTTCTCGGAAACCACGTTCGTGTTATCAAAACCGGAAGATGACGGGGCTTACCACGTGCGAATATTTACTCCATCACGTGAGATAGAATTTACCGGGCACCCGATACTTGGCACCGCCTGGGTCATTCGAAATTATCTTGCAATGACCCCAATGGATGAGATTAGTCTTAAGATCGCGGTTGGCAAGGTCATGGTAACTTTTGAGTCAGATAAAGACGGTAAAGAACTCGCATGGTTTACTGCACCGTCCATGACGTTAGGGTCGAAAGTCTCACCTGAGCCGATGGCCCGTGCGCTGGGACTGAATGTTGGTGATATAGATACAGCGGCACCAATCCAGGTCATCAGCGCGGGTACTTCAGCGATAATTGTGCCGTTGTGTAGCCTTGATGCACTGCAAAGAAGCAGACTGGATCCGGATGAGTTCGAGGGCCTGGCGGCCCAGGGTTTTCCACCGTTGGTATACATATTTTGCAGGCAGACAGATGATATTAACAATGACCTAAGAGCCCGGTTTTTCTTCGAGGCACACGGAGTGCGCGAGGACCCAGCAACGGGAAATGGAGCCGCATTTCTTGGCACATACCTGCTAGAGCATAAAGTTTTTGCTGAAACTGAATTATCGATACAGATAGAACAGGGTCAGGAG
>JAPHTU010000128.1 GCA_026196145.1 Gammaproteobacteria bacterium | reverse complement strand
GTACGGTAGCGGGCGATAATGACGCGAACCAGCATGCGTAACATGGGTTCGGCGTTATTGAGTCTTTCCATGAGCTGTTCACGACTGACGACAGTCAACACGGTGTCTTTTATTGCAGTGGCTGTCGCGGTGCGCGGTGCGTCATCAATCAGGGCCATTTCACCAAACAACTGACCCTGGGTCAGGATGCCAAGCACGACACGGTCGCCCCGTTCGGTAGTGGATATCTCTACCAGCCCACTTTCAATGACATAGGCGATATTACCACTCTCCCCCTCGGAAAAGATTCGTGTGTTGGCGGTAAACGTCTGGGTAAAAAGATTCTGCATCATGTATTGAATCGATTATTTTTTAGCTGAACAGCATTATTCTTAGGTGATACTATTCTGCCTATAATCAATTTGAAAGCATATTTTTTCTATCTTTGATAATTGTCAGGATTGTTTTATGTCTGAGACACTGTTTAGCAAGATTATTGAGCGCCAGATTCCGGCGGATATCGTATACGAGGACGATGATTGCCTTTGCTTTAAGGATGTGAATCCCAAGGCACCTGTACATTATTTACTCATACCCAAAAAACCGATTGAGCGGCTGGTGGATGCAAAATCCGAAGATCAGACCTTACTGGGGCATATGCTGATGAAGGCCTCAGAGATCGTATCCGATGCAGGCTTTGGCGATGCCTTTCGACTGGTAATCAATAATGGACCGGGAGCTGGTCAGTCGGTATTTCATTTGCATATCCATATCCTTGCCGGACGAACCATGGGCTGGCCACCGGGATAAAAGCCCGCACATCTCACCAGGCGGCGTGATATCGTTTTAATATGGTGAAGAATATTGATATTAAAGGCATGATTAAAATACCAACTGTTATTAACAAGCCTATCCCGGTTCTGACTTGCCCAGGCACACTTGAACTTGCTCTTCACCGGAGAGGTAGCTATGGCTACCTCTCCGCCTCCAGCGCGGCGTTCAACTGCACCAGTTCTGCGTCACCTCCCGGGATCCTGATGAGATATGAGGGCTAGCCGCTCACCCGGTTTAACCTCATGATGCAAGTCCATGGCATCGCGGCGTTTGACGACAACTACATCTGGGCCATACAGGGGGAGAATGGCAAGGTCGCCATCGTTGATCCTGGTGATGCCGATCCTGTGCTGTCTTATCTTCAGGAAACCGGACAGCAGGCTGTTGCCATACTGATAACCCATAAACACTACGACCACGTTGGTGGCATCGCGGATTTGAAGGAAAACTATCCCGATGCAGTGGTTTACGGTCCGGCGGGTGAGCCGATACAGGGTCTGGATTACCGGCTAAAGGCCGGTGACAAGGTAATAATCCCTGGATTACAGTTTCGGCCGGAAATCATGGAGGTACCGGGGCATACGGAAGGGCATATTGCCTATTTTGGCGATGGTGCCCTGTTTTGTGGTGATACGCTGTTTGCCTGCGGATGCGGTCGCGTGTTTAGCGGTACGATGGCCCAGCTGCATCGCTCACTTGACAAGATTTCAGAATTACCTGGTGAGACGCTGGTCTACTGTGCACATGAATATACACTGGATAACATTGGCTTTGCCAAGTGGGTTGAGCCAGACAATGCGGACCTGATTCAACGCGAAGATCAAGTAAGGGCCGCCCGTCAACAACAGCTGCCTACCGTGCCGTCAACCCTGGATCTCGAGCTGAGGACAAACCCCTTTTTGCGCGCTCATGTGCAGCGAGTGATCAATGCCGCCGAGCATTATGCAGGGCATTCACTTGATACGGATGAGGCAGTGTTCACCGTTCTCAGGCAATGGAAGGATCGTGATTACGATTAGCCTGTATTCATAATATTTAATTTTTCCGTGTTATCACATTTCTTCCCACCAGGCTGACCAACGGTCCATTTCACCGTATAAAACACTTCCCGCACCCAGCCGGCTCCGATAGAATGCCATCTCAGATTCTCAATCCCTTTACAGGCCCGGGTTACTCAATTGGAAGACTTTAAATCCATCATCATTAAATTTGCTGAGGAAGGCGCCTCATTTGACGATCTTGAAGCCGAAATCGTCAAGCTGGCCGAGAAAGATCCGGATTCGTCAAATGACCTGTTGAGAGTACTGGTAGAAGCCAAGGAAGAGGGGCTGATTGCGGATTCGCAATATAATCACATACTTAGCGAACTGGTGGCATCACACACCATTACGGCAACGGATACCGGTAAAGCGGGTGACGAGCAACTGGTCTCGGATCCAAAACAATTTTTCTCACAAACGGATTTCCAGAAACTGGAAACCGTAGGCCCAGGTACCATCATCAAGGAGCGATTCGAGTTGATGGATGTGCTTGGTGAGGGTGGTATGGGCATGGTTTACAAGGCACGAGACCTGATCAAGGTCGAAGCCAAGGACCGCCATCCCTATCTGGCGATCAAGGTATTGAACGATAATTTCAAACAACACCCCGAATCCTTTATTGCCTTGCAGCGCGAATGCAGTCGTACACAGAAGCTGGCGCATCCCAATATCGCTACCGTTTATGACTTTGATCGTTACGGCAGCATGATTTATATGACCATGCAACTGCTGGAGGGCAAGCCGTTAAATGAATTTATCAAGGAGGATGTGCCGGAAGGTGGCTTGAGTTTTGAAGAAGCCATCCCCTTGATTGAAGACATGGCAAATGCCCTGAGCTATGCACATTCTCAGGATATTGTGCATTCTGACTTCAAGCCGGGTAACAGCTTTATTACCAAAAAGCACGGCCTGCAAGTACTTGATTTTGGTATCGCACGTGCTGTCAAACGACCGGGGCAGGATCAAACCTTGTTTGATGCCGGTAAGCTGGGGGCATTAACGCCGGCCTATGCGAGCTGTGAGATGCTGGAAGAGGAAGAGCCTGATCCGCGTGACGATGTCTATGCGCTGGCGGTGGTGAGTTACATCCTGCTCTCAGGTGAACATCCATTTGACAAGTTTCCAGCAACCCTTGCCAGAGATCATGGCATGGTTGCCAAGCCCATTGGCAAGCTTTCTCGCAGCCAGAACAAGGCATTACAAAGAGGCTTGGCATTTTACCGCGAGGACTGTACACCAAGCGCCAGTCAGTTCCTGCATGAACTCAAGTCCGGTGGCGGATCAGCCGGGAAATACTGGATGGCCGCTATCGCTGCCATTGTTGTTATTGGCCTGTTGGCGGTCTACCCGGTTCAAAATTACCTGCAGGAACAGCGTGAGCTGGAAGTCGTACAGCAGCTGAATTCCCGTGATGCGACAGTGGTTGAGAAAACACTGGCTACCCTGAAAACCCGTGATGACATATCTGTAGAAAATGTCCTGTCGAGCTCACGTGATGGTTTGATGGCTTACTACAGCCAGCAACTGGAATCAGCGCTGTCTGGCAAGCAGGGACCGAATAACTTCAGGCTGGCCTATTCGCTTATTGAAGAGGTGAAGCAGTGGTACCCTGAATCAGAGCAGGTCAGGCAGTTAAGTGCCAAGATAGAACAACGTAAGGCGCGCATTATCAATTTTATCGATGATGCACTCAATCAGGTGGTAGAACAACGCAATGTGCATGCGGCGGGAGAGTCTCGCAGTATTCCCGAGTTATTTAGTACGCTAAGAAAGGTAGCTCCGGGCAATGCGCTGAGAAAGGATGTCAGAATTCCACTGATATATGCAGAGATGATTGATGAGGCCATTGCTGACAAGCGCATGCTGGACGCCGATGAGCTGCTTAAGGAGGCCGCGGTATTATATCCGGCCAATACCGATATACAGTTTCTGCAATCCGAGATGAATCGTTATTCCGATGCCAGTTATACCGCTGACAAAAAACAGAAGCAGGCGGATGCCAAGGCGCGCGAAAAGCGTCAGGAAGAGCGTCAATTGGCACTGGATGCGGCTGTAGTTGAAGCGGCAAAACGCAGTATCATTCACCAGACGAGTGCAGGTCACCCGGATAGAGCAATCGAGATGCTGAAGAAATTGACCTCCTTGTTACCTGCGGATGCACTATTTCTGACTGATATTGCGCCCAAGGTTATTGCTGATTCCTACCTTAAACTGGCTGTACCGTTAGCGGGGGCCGGGCAATATGACCGGGCTATCGAACTGATCCAGTCCGGACTTGAAATATCGCCTGATAGCGAGAAGTTGAAGGCGGCATTGGAAAAATACCAGGGATCAGTCGGCCTGTAGTCTGTCACCTTATATGACTTGCTAGTCTTCTTTTTTATTATCGTCCTTGCCGGGTTTTTTCTTTTTAACGCTGGAAATAGAGACAACAACACCGTCTTTGGTCTGTTGTTGGGGCTCTGGTGGGTAACTGGGGCGTAAATCCCAACTCTGCCCCTGCGCATCGGCCAGTTCCTTCTGGCGAGCGGTGATCAGATCCAGACCATGGCGAATATTATCGATAGTGCCATCGCTTAACGGGTGTTTCAGCCCGGGTTCAGTCGTCGTGTCCTTGATTACATCAATGAGTATGCTGCGCATAACATTCAGGATACGTTCTTCCTTGTTTGGGGTGTCATCAGCCATCTGTGGTCTCTTGATTTACGTGATGCGCATGATAGCAAGATATCGTGTCGACGTACTATCGGGATATGTCCTAAGGGTGCACAGGGTATGCGCTGTTAATTTATGTCAAAATGCGCGACCGCAATCGTATTGAAGTTTAAGGGGTACGCAGGTGCAATATCACAGTAAATGGTTAAAGTTACTACTTCTATCGTTGTGTACATTATTTGTAATGCAGGCCTTTGCTGAAGACTCGTCATTCCCCGAGGCGTTCACGCAACTACAGCAGGATGCAGAGCAGGGACATGCCGAAGCGCAGTTCAGGCTGGGGGACTATTACCAACAGCAGCACCGCTCACGCGCAAATCAGCAACTGGCATTCAAATGGATGTTGGCAGCGGCGAAGCAAGGTCATGTGCAGGCGCAGATAAATGTGGCCCGGTTCTATAAAACGGGGACGGGTACCGAGAAAAGTTTGTCGGAGGCGCTGAAGTGGTTTTCCAGGGCATCTGAACAGAATCACCCAGCAGGGCACTTTGGCCTTGGCAGAATGTATTATCGAGGTCATGGCGTTGATCAGGACTATGCGCGTGCCTTTCAGCTATATGAGCTGGCAGCAAGATCCGGGCATGCCAGCGCCCAGGCTGCACTGGGTTATATGGCGGACAACGGGCTTGGTGTGGAAGCTGGTGATGAGGAGGCATTGAAATGGTACCTACTGTCAGCCGAGAAATGGATTACCGCCAATAGTTATGTCTACTATATGCGGCAGAAGATGGACGAAGCCGCAGTCAAGGAAGCCAGGGTGCTGGCTGATCAGTATAGGAATAAGTATTATCGCATTGAGGGTACCGGTAAATAACGATACCAGTGTTTTTATGAAGTCATACGTTCTGTGGCATGGGAGAGTCTGAGAATGAGTGTTCTCAGGAAGACCTTGGTGAATCGTAGCTGGCAACTCTCTGAGGCCTGGTCCATAAGTGTCGATTTTGCCTTTAACAGGGATACCCTGCCATCTGCATAGATGCTGGCAGTTCGCTGTGTCTTGGAGATATAGCCCATTTCGCCAAAGCAGTCGCCTTTGGTTAGCGCCCCGATACTTGTGTCGCCCTTCTTAACGACGACACTGCCCTCCGCCAGGATATAGAAGGAATCATCAATATCGCCTTCAGTAATAATGGGCTCTCCATCCTGATAATCCTCCCATGAACTGGCTCGTAGTATTTCCCAGATTTCATTGGCAGGAAAATTTTCAAAGAAGTCCAGCACCTCGACAAGGGCAAAGCGCTCTTCCTCCGAGGTTTCCTGTTTGATCGGATGTTCCAGTAGCTGGTCCGAGGCAATACTGAGGTCAGCGGCAAAATCTATGGCACTTTTGTAGCGTTGTCTGGGATCTTTATTGAGTGCCTTGTCCACAATTTTTGTAAGCACCTGCGGGATATCAGAGCGGTGATCATTGATTGGCTGGTGTGCCTCATTCAGAATTTTATTCATAATGAGAGAGAATTTATTGGCGACAAATGGGTGCTTGCCAGTCAGTAGTTCATACATCACCAGACCCAGGGAAAATATATCTGTTTGTCCGGTTACCGTCTCTTCACGTAGTTGTTCGGGAGACATATAGAGTGGCGAGCCAATCAGGCCGGTGACCTGTGTTTCAGTTACGTCGGCACGGGTAATATAGGAAATACTGAAATCACCAACCTTCACATCCATATCCGGGTCAATCAGGATATTGGAAGGTTTGATATCGCGATGAACAACACCCTGGCGATGCGCATAATCCAGAGCCTTGGCGGCCTTGAATACAATCTCGATAATTTTTTCTATCGGCAGTAATTTTTCTGCAGAACAATAGGGTTCAAGGGTCTTGCCGCCGGGCACCAGCTCCATGACAATGAATGAGTTATCTGCTTCCAGTTCGGCATCATAAACACCAAGGATATTCGGGTGTTTGAGTTTGCCCGCCAGCCTGGCCTCGTTATAAAACAGCTTGCGAAAGGTAGAACCCTGATCGGTGTCATTGAGGACATCTCTCTTGGCAACTTTAAGGGCAACATCGATATCATCCAGGGGGTCGTAGGCCCGAAAGACGATTCCCATGCTTCCCTTGCCAACTACTTCCTTGATCTCGTAACGGCCAATTGTCTTTTTTGAGTTAGACATTTATTTATTTTTAATAATAAGTTTTCTTAGGTTATAGGAAATCGGTCTGGCTGAGAAGTAACTTTACCCGGGATAGGCTTATTTATTCAGTTCACTATATCTGGGTTAAATGGCGCCCTCGAGACGATTCGAACGTCCGACCTGCCGCTTAGGAGGCGGCTGCTCTATCCTGCTGAGCTACGAGGGCTTAGGGAACGCGATTCTAGCAAAAAACAGGCAGGATCGACCGGTGAATATATGGTCATCGTGAGATAATGCTTGGATGCAGGAGTGGATTCCAACAATAGGTATCGTTATACCGGTAAAAAATGAGGCATCGCAGTTGCTATCGTTGCTTGATGTCCTGGAGAAGGTTCGCGAAAAGGTATTGCTGGTTGATGGTGGGAGCTCGGATGAAACGGTAAGTATCTGTGAGCAGGCGGGTTTTAGCGTTATTCAGACAGCCCCCGGTCGCGCCGGACAGATGAATCATGGCGCAAGTCATGTCAATGCCGATTGCCTCTGGTTTTTACATGCTGATTGTTTACCGCCCGACGACGCCATTGAACAAATCATGCAGTCTTGCCGGCAGGGCTACTTGTGGGGGCGTTTTGATGTAAGGCTCAGCAGTAAGCGGCCGGTTTTTCGTATTATTGAAAAAATGATGAACTGGCGATCCTGTTTGACGCAGGTGGCAACAGGGGATCAGGGTATTTTTGTTAGTCGGGTATTGTTTGAGGAGATTGGCGGGTTTCCCGAAATACCCCTGATGGAAGATATTGCGATTAGTAAGTTATTAAGACGACATGGTCGGGGCGCATGTATACACGCACGGCTCAATGTTTCGAGTCGACGCTGGGAAAGCCGTGGACTGTTTCAAACCGTATTGCTGATGTGGTGGTTGCGTCTGCGCTATGTGTTCGGCGCTGATCCGGCCGATTTGCACAGGACCTATTATGATTGAATCGGGCAGGCCGAGTTGTTGCCTGGTTGTCATGGCAAAAGCGCCAGTGCCAGGCAGGGTCAAGACCCGCTTGATCCCCGGGTTGGGCACCCGGCGCGCTACGGATGTATATCTACAACTGCTTTCGAATACTGTACGGAGGTTAACCGCTGTTGACGGGCAAAGGGTACTGTCCTGCGATCCGGATACCGGGCATGTGATGTTCAGACGACTGGGCAAGGCCCTTGGATGGCAGCGTATTCCCCAGGCGCGAGGCGATCTGGGTTATCGGATGTCGAGTATTATCTCCCGGTTTCAGCGTCATTATGATTACACGATAGTCATGGGCTCGGACCTCGCCAATCTCAATGCAGGCATCGTGAAGCTATGTCTTGATCAATTGATAGCGGGTCACGACATTGTGCTGGGCGCCACAGAAGATGGAGGTTATGGCCTGATTGGTATGTCGAGGCTCCATGCAGCTGTGTTCAGGAATATCCCGTGGAGTTCCGATCGGGTGCTTGGTGTGACGCTCGCGCGTTGCCGGCAGCTACATTTGAATGTGTCTGTGGTCGGCGGCCTATGGGACGTTGATAACTATCAGGATTATCGACGCTGGCGCAGGCTCTAGGAAAAGGCCTGTGTGGTATACCGGGAGACCTTGACGGTATCTGACCAGTGATCCGTGGGTAAGCCGGCCTTTAGCTTGAGTTGTGGCCAGAATTGTTCTGTTGTCGGCAGGCTCTCCCAAACGGAGGGTAAAAAAGTACCTCGATGTCCCCTGTCTTCCAGTATCAGCCCGTCTATGCCGGGTCGTATCTGATCAATCAGGTCCTTTTCGTTACTGAAGGTGATGGGTTCAGGCAAGCTGAGTATGGAAATATGAAAGTCGAGGCCGTCATATTCATCTTCCCGCAAGGGCGGGAAGCGGGGATCGCTGAAGGCCGCGGCAAATGCATTGTGACTGATGTCCTCAATCAAGGGTCGAATAGCCTGCAGAGAACCAATACAACCGCGCAGCTTGCCGGCAGACTTCAGGGTAACGAAAGAGGCCCTGGGTTGTCTTAGTGCCTCGTCATATTGTTCCGCATCAACGGCAAAGGGTTTACCGTGCTTAAGTCCATGACGAATGGATTCTTTGGCTATTTGCAGTAACTGTTGACCATCAGACCAGGTATATCGTCCATTAATGGTTTTTGTACTATTGCCGGTACCGGTATCAAGGACGTAGGCACCATAGCCAACAACCCGGTTGCGGTCACCGGCTGTATCACCCGAATTTTTCAGATCAACCATTTGAATTGCGTAATGATGTTCCCGTGCCAGATGTAAGAGCCCCTTAATTGGGTTCCTGCCGCAGGCATCCTCGTAGCCAAGAAGTTCGGGTTGTAAATTTACAATGGCCTGCGAGGTTTTCCGGTCCATGGCATTGGCCGTTTCATAATCATGGAAGTGGCTAAGATCGGAGCTGATAACAATCAGGGTTTCTTCACCACCCCAGAGTAACTCAAGCACTTCGGCGACATCATTTTCATTTGCATCACCGACGACAAAGGGTGCCAGGGTGAAGCTCTCCAGGCAGAGCTGCAAAAAGGGCAGGTGAACCTCCAGGCTATGTTCATACAGGTGCGCCTCATCGGATACCGAAACCTGCGGTAGAGACAGACACTGTTCGATAGCCTGCCGGTCAATGGGCACACTGCCAAGTGGCGTGTCGAATGCCTCGGTGTTCACCGTTGCCAGCCCGTTGACGGCAACGCGATGCGCAGGGCCGAGCAAAACGACGCGTTTGATGGTATTACGAACCGGTGCAAGTCTGGCGTAGGCAGAGGCCGCTACTGCGCCGGAATAGATATAACCCGCGTGCGGCACAATCACTGCCTTTGGTGCAGGCGCATTTGTATTCACCGACGCCAGAAAACCCTGAACCATATCCCTGAGTTCAGTGGGCCTGGCTGGATAAAAACTACCGGCGACTGCGGCTGCTCTGTTCATATGATTAAGTATAATCATTTTTTCGGAGCCTGCTTGTACCATATACAGGCCTCAGATATCAGCTATCATGAGAGCATGACTGACGTACCTTTAGAAACAGATCAGGTTACTACGCCTACCCAATACTGGCACCTGCTGGACGATGGTCGGGTGCAGTGTGATCTTTGTCCGCGCCACTGTAAATTAAAGGAAGGCAAGCGTGGTTTATGCTTCGTGCGTGGGTGTCAGCATGGGCAGATCGTGCTCACGACGTACGGACGCTCGAGTGGTTTTTGTATCGATCCGATTGAGAAGAAGCCGCTCAACCACTTCCTGCCGGGTACACCGGTATTATCGTTCGGTACAGCCGGCTGTAATCTCGCTTGCAAGTTCTGTCAGAACTGGGATATCAGCAAGTCCAGGGAGAATGACACCCTGGCCTCGACCGCCTCTCCCGAGCAAATCGCCTCTGCCGCCCAGCGTCACCAGTGCCGTAGTGTGGCCTATACCTATAATGACCCGGTCATCTTTCTGGAATACGCCATTGACGTGGCGCAGGCCTGTCGTGAAAAAGACATTGCCTCGGTGGCTGTCACCGCCGGCTATATCGACGAGCAACCCCGGGAACAGTTCTTCCGCTATATGGACGCGGCCAATGTCGATCTAAAGGCATTTACCGAGCGTTTCTATTACAAGTTGACCGGCGGGCACCTGCAACCTGTACTGGAGACACTGCAGTACCTGAAACACGAAACCAACGTCTGGCTTGAGCTGACGACACTGGTGATCCCGGGTGAAAATGATTCAGAGGCAGAATTTGAGGAAATGACCCAATGGGTGGTTGAAAAACTGGGGCCGGATGTACCGATGCACTTTACTGCCTTTCACCCCGACTGGAAGATGCTCGACAGGCCACCGACATCGCACCAGTCACTGATCGATGCCGTTCGTATTGCACGGCGCAATGGTGTGCATTATGCCTATGCGGGTAATGTTCATGATGCCCATTATGGCAGTACCTGGTGCCACAGTTGCGGTGAGCTATTGATTGAGCGTGACTGGTATCAGCTGGGACAGTGGAATTTGACGGATGAAGGCTGTTGTACCAATTGCGGCACTCAATGTGCCGGGGTATTCGACGGTCCGGCAGGTACCTGGGGAGGCAGGCGTCAACCCATACAGATAAGCTGAACCTTGGTGCTATTGACAGTACCTGTCATATTCGGCCTGTTTTTGCGCGCGATAACTGGTTAATTCTGATTCCTTTACAAATACTCGTTCGCCATTGGCATCTGTTTTATATACCCCGCCGCCTGTATCCAGGTATCTCTTGTACTTTGCGCATCGTTTATCCAGCTTATCCTGCTGTTGTTGCTGCTTCCTGTTCTGCTCGGTGAGCCGCCTTTTATTTTCTGCGCGTCTTTGGCTATAGGAATCAAGTAGTCTTTGTTGTTTCTGTAGCTGTTGCTGGTAGCTGGTATCCTTTGATGCAGGCTGCTTCGTTGTGCTATTGATTGAGGCCGGTTTATCGGATTGCGGTTTATCGCTATAAGTCACTTTGCCTTTTGAATCTACCCATTGGTATATCTGCGCATATGCCATTGTGTTGGTAATAACAACGAATAGTGCCACGATGATAATCGCAAGTAGCTTCATGAGAGTAGCTTAGCAGCAACAACGCAGGTTAGGGTATTGGAGTTGCAGTAGAAATATCAATGAACTCTAATATGCGGAGTTACAATACGGTAGGGGACCAAAATGTCTGAAGAGAACAAGGCGCCGACCTTATGGCAGGTGACCAAGAGTGTGCTGGCCGCAGGTTTCGGCGTACAAAGCAATGAAAACCGTGAACGCGATTTCAAGCATGGTAAACCAGGCCAGTTTATTGTTATTGCCCTGATATTTACGCTGTTGTTTGTTCTGGCTGTCTGGGGTCTGGTGGTTGTGGTGATGAAGCTGGCAGGCGTTTAGGCTTGGGCTTAATTTACATCGTCGCTTAGGTATCCTGCGTCCCTCTACCTCCTCCAGGGACATAAAAAAGGCCGTCATATAGACGGCCTTTTTTGTAGATCGACTGTAAAGCTACAGTAGTGGTACCAGTAACAAGGCCACAATATTCATGATCTTGATTAATGGGTTAACAGCCGGGCCAGCAGTATCCTTGTAGGGGTCACCAACGGTGTCACCTGTCACGGCAGCTTTATGCGCCTCTGAACCCTTGCCGCCGAAATTACCGTCTTCAATATATTTCTTGGAGTTATCCCAGGCGCCACCACCGGTGGTCATGGAGATAGCCACAAAAAGGCCCGTGATGATGGTGCCGATCAGCATTCCGCCCAAAGCCTGCGGGCCAAGGAATATTCCAATTAATACCGGAATAGCGACTGGCAGTAGTGAAGGAATAATCATTTCCTTGATCGCAGATTTGGTCAGCAGGTCAACCGCGCGAGAGTAGTCCGGTTTGCCTGTGCCTTCCATAATG
Source organism: Gammaproteobacteria bacterium (assembly GCA_026196145.1). Classification (GTDB taxonomy): domain Bacteria; phylum Pseudomonadota; class Gammaproteobacteria; order JAJDYQ01; family JAJDYQ01; genus JAJDYQ01. The sequence goes on along the minus strand of JAPHTU010000128.1, from coordinate 959 downwards.
CCGGGAATTTCCTTGAACTGGCGGCGCACCTCGATAACGACAGCGCCAGCTGCACGGCCAACAGCCTCCATTGCCATGGCACCGAACAGGTAAGGCACCATGCCACCCAGGAACAGGCCGATAATGACCATATGATTCGACAGGTCGAAGCTAACATTAATGCCGTAGGAGCTCAGGCTGTGGGTGTAGTCTGCGAACAGAACCAGTGTGGCCAGGCCAGCAGAGCCAATCGCATAACCCTTGGTTACCGCCTTGGTGGTGTTGCCCACGGCATCCAGCTTGTCGGTTGTATCGCGAATCTCACTGGGCAGATCAGCCATCTCGGCAATACCACCCGCGTTATCAGTAATTGGACCAAAGGCATCCAGCGCAACCACAATCCCGGTCATGGAAAGCATGGCTGTGGCGGCGATCGCCAGGCCATACAGCTCTGCCAGCTCATAGGCGATATAGATACCAGAGCAGATAACGAGCAGGGGAATTGCAGTCGCCTTCATGGATAGAGCCAGACCAGCAATAACGTTGGTGCCATGCCCGGTGGTGGAGGATTCAGCCAGATTTCTCACCGGTGAGAATGCAGTTGAGGTGTAGTAGTCGGTTACCAGTACCAGAAAGGCCGTGACAACCAGGCCTACCATGGCCGAACCAAATAGTGCCTTGACACTGTACAGGCCATTGTCTGCCATCAACCAGTCGGTGACCGGGTAGAAGGCAACCGCAGAAAGCACCGCAGCGACGATCAGTCCGCGGTACAGGCCTTTCATGACATTACCATCGGAACCGACGCTGACGAAGAAGGTGCCAATAATCGAAGCAACAATTGATGCTGCACCCAGTACCAACGGGTAGATGATGGCATTCGTATTGTCAGCACCCAGGACCAGTGTACCCAGTATCATGGTGGCGATAATGGTCACTGCGTAGGTTTCAAACAGGTCGGCCGCCATACCGGCACAGTC
>JAPHTU010000085.1 GCA_026196145.1 Gammaproteobacteria bacterium | reverse complement strand
TTCCGAGTGCCTCATGAATCATCTCCATCCATTCCTGTGGATCTTTAGGTGACTCGGGCCTGCGTGCATCGAGATCCCAGTAAGGCATGAGTAAAGGCATTCCGGATAGCGGAATTCGCATCACATAGCCTGGCTTGAGTTTACGCACACCCTTGAATATCGTTAGCGGCGCAGGCACCACCCCATGCAGGGTAAACTGGTGATGCAGTGCTTCAGGGTCAATCGAGGTATCGATATCACCTGATGCAAGCAGGGCCGGCAGGCTGGAGGCAAAACGAATGCGGCCGGAAGAAGGCGCGTAATACACTGGTTTGATACCCAGCCTGTCACGCGCCATAAAACACATCTGCTGCTTGCGGTCATATATCACAAAGGCAAACATACCAATGAGGTGATCCACACACTGCTCACCCCACTCCGCCCAGGCCTTGAGGATGACCTCACTGTCGCCCTCGCTGGAGAACTGATGCCCCTTGTCACGCAACTGGCTACGTAGTTCCCGATAATTATAGATAGTGCCATTGAACACGAGCACCAGGTCGTGTTGATGGTCATGAAAGGGCTGATGGGAATTACTGGACAAATCGATAATCGATAGACGCCGATGACCAAAGCCTATTGCCCCATCGATATAGACGCCCTCATCATCCGGCCCACGGCGAGCCAGACGATTATTCATTTTCTCTATGGCCTCACGTGAGGCCTGTTGACCATCTAAACGGATATCACCACAAATGCCACACATCGATTTATTCTTCCTTCACCTGACCAAAACCACCACCGCCAGCAGTTTCAACTCTCAATCGATCTCCCTTCGACACATTCAATGCCACCTTGCCCGCCAACGGCCGGTCATTCAGCAGATTCATTCCTGATAAACCATCAGCAGCGCCATGCAGCCCCCATGGTCGATGAGAACGCCGTTCACTCAGCAGGGTAACCTGCGCCGGTCCCAGGTATTCAAATTCGCGGGTCAGGCCGTCGCCACCCGCTGATTTACCCTGTCCACCCGACCCCCTTCTGATTTCATAGCGGGTTACGCGTAACGGATAATGCATTTCCAGCGCCTCTATTGGCGTATTCAACGTATTCGTCATATGGGTTTGAACTGCAGACTGTCCATCAGAAATTGCACTGGCACCCATGCCACCACCGATGGTTTCATAGTAATCCCATTGCTGCCCATCCATCGTCGAGCCCATGGCTACATTATTCATACTGCCATGGCTGGCAGCAGGTATGCTTTCCGGTATCGCCTGTGCCAACGCACCCAGTAACACATCGACAATACGCGTACTGGTTTCCACGTTACCAGCCGCTACAGCTGCAGGGTATCTTGCATTCAACAAGGAGCCTTCTTCTGCCATGAACCGGACAGGTCTGAAACTGCCCGCACAGGCCGGGGTCTGTTCAGGCATCAGGCAACGGAATACATAGAATACGGCTGCAGCTGCAACCGAGAGAGGACAGTTGATATTGCCTTCCACCTGATCTGCAGTACCGGAAAAATCCGCTATCACATTGGAATTACTGACCGTAATATTCACCTTGATCGGAATATCCCGATGCCCCAATCCATCATCATCCATCACATCTTCAAACCGGTATTGACCATCAGGGATACCCTGTAACGCACTTCGAGCAAGTTGTTCCGCATAGTTATTAAGCGCCGCCAGCGCCGTCTGATAGGCCGGATTCCCCATTGGCTCAACAATCTCCTGCAGACGCCTTACTCCGGTAATAGCAGAGCTTAGCTGGGCGCTGAAGTCTCCACGACTTTCGGTTGGGTTTCGCGTGGCGCTGACCAGGCCATTCATGGTATCGGCAACGACTTCTCCACCCCTGGCCAGTAACATCGGCGGGATGATCTGCCCCTCCTCCTCCAGAGTCCTCGATATAGGCATGGAACCTGGGCTGTCTGCGCCAATATCCGCGTGGTGTGCCCGGTTGGCGACAAAGCCCGCCAGATCGGCACCAATGAATAATGGCGCCACCAGCGTCACGTCCGGCAGATGTGTGCCGCCAAGAAAGGGGTCATTGAAGATAACCACATCACCAACATGCCAGTCAAAACGACTTACTACATCACGCATAGCGTAGGCCATGCTACCCAGGTGTACCGGAATATGAGCGGCCTGCGCACAGAGTTCACCCACAGGGTCAAATACCGCACAGGAATAGTCCAGCCGGTCTCTAATATTTGGGGAGAAGGCGGCATGCCTTAATACCGCACCCATCTCATCACAAACCGCTGCAATACGATTGGCAAATAATGACAGTTCGATGGCATTCATGCGCCTAGTATAACTGATCGCCGCTATCCCCAATGCCGACCGTGACAGGCTGCCGATACAAGATACCCATTACCCATCCTGCCTTATACCCACATAAAATATAAGCATATGCACAGCAATCTACTTCATATAAATGTGAACTTTATCAAGGTTTGCGGGTGTGGCCCGCTGCATAATCGCTGCCGTTAGAAATCGGAGCCTTACAGTTTTTCAGGGTTCTGATAGGGAAAGCAAGATTGTTATGCCCGGTATCAATCAAGCCAATGGAGAAAAAGAATGAAAATCATACAAACTGCACTCCTGCTCTTCGTATTCAGCATAAATGCTACTGCCAGCGATATTACGGCCAATTCGCATCCTGCTGAGCGCGTTGTTCAGGAAACTACTGACAAGGTCCTTTCGGTATTGGAAAATCAGCAGGACGTGAACCAGGCCAGCCAGCTCATCAACGATATTGTCCTGCCGCGCTTCAATTTCGAGCAAATGTCCAAATGGGCGCTGGGTAAGCATTGGGACAGGCTGGATGAAAACAAGCAGATACTGTTTGTTTCAAACTTCCGACAGCTACTCGTCAATACCTATGCAACCGCGCTGTCTGAATTTGATAACCAATCAGTAGATGTCCTGCAGGCAAAAACCGGTAAAAATAAAAAGGTCGTCATGGTACCGACCATTATCAGCCTGTCGAATGCCGAACCTCTGAAAATAAGCTATATGATGATGGAAAGCGGCACTGACTGGAAGGTCGTGGATATGTCTATCGGCGGTGTTAGCCTTATCAGAAACTACCGCGCCACCTATGCCAGCGAAATCCGCAACGCAGGCTTTGACACACTAATGGAAAAAATCATCAAGAAAAATGACTTGGCGGGCCTGTAACAGCCATCATAACAATGCCGGATAGGGTGCTCTTTTGAGCGCCCTTTTTCTTTATCCCGATCTATTTTCCACTGCACCTGGCTATATATACAGCACCAGAGTTCGTATACAGTCAATCAGATAGCGACCGCCAGCCAGTTTCCTTAATAAATACAGGGATATATAGCTGAAATCACAACACCGTAAGGATATCCTTCTGGTTGATTTCTCTCGAAAGCTGCCCTATCCTGCGCCGCAAGAATAACCGAGTGTTTTACTCAGGAATTATTCGCATAGGGCATAGCCCAATAAAACTACGGAGAAATAGATGAACCCCTTAAAAACTGTAACAGGTACGCTGGTATCGGGCCTGATACTTGCGATTATTTTTACCTTCATGCTGGGCGGTGGCTCGGGTATCAATGGCCTTCAGATTGTCGTCTGGATCCACGCCTTTGTCGGCATCATCTGGATCGGCTTGCTGTACTACTTCAACTTCGTGCAGGTCCAGGCCATGGCTGCCGGACTCGCCGATTCTGATGGCCCCGGCCCTGCTGCAATTGGCAAATATGTCGCTCCCCGCGCCCTGCTGTGGTTCCGCTGGGCTGCCCTGATCACCTGGTTAACCGGTGCAAGCGCACTGGCTCAGCTGGGCGGTGGTATGCAAGGCCTCATCAATGCCTTCATGCTTTCTGATGGCATGGCAGTTATTGGTATGGGTGCCTGGATGGGTACCATCATGTTGTTCAACGTCTGGGTGCTGATCTGGCCTAACCAGAAAAAAGTACTGGGTATTGTTGAAGCTACTGACGAAGCAAAGGCAAAGGCGAAGGTAATTGCCGGTACCGCCTCCCGCGTCAACACTATGCTGTCTATCCCCATGCTGTTGGGCATGACCGCGTATGCACACGGATTACCTTTCTAGGACAATCCGGCATCGCAAAAAACCCGGCCCTATGGCCGGGTTTTTTTGTTTTAGGGGCTTGTCATGGCACGCGTTTCGTCACAATATACGCCCTGAGGGCAGCATCTATTGATGCTGCCTTTTGCTTTTAAGGCTTTTCGTATTGATTTACAGACAGAATTAACCAATGACCAATTCACTCATGACCACATACAATCGCCTTGCCGTAAATTTCACCCATGGCAAGGGCGCCAGCCTGTTCGATAGCAATGGTGACGAATACCTGGATGCACTGACCGGTATCGCGGTCTGTGGCTTGGGACACTCGCACCCGGCAATTACCGCGGCTATCTGTGAACAGGCAGAAAAACTCCTGCATACATCCAACCTGTACGGTATTGATCTGCAGCAACAACTGGCGGACAAGCTCACGGCCTTAAGTGGCATGGATGCCGTTTTTTTTGGTAACTCCGGTGCCGAGGCCAACGAGGCGGCCATTAAACTGGCCCGCCTGCATGGGCACCACAAGGGCATAGAAAAGCCAACCATCATCGTGATGGAGGATAGTTTTCATGGCCGTACCATGGCCACACTGAGCGCCACCGGAAATCGCAAGGTGCAGGCCGGGTTTGAACCCCTGGTACAGGGCTTTGTCAGGGTTCCCTACAATGATGTGGATGCCGTGCGCGCCGTGGCAGAAAATAACCACGATATCGTCGCCATTCTGGTTGAACCGATACAGGGTGAAAGCGGAGTAAACATCCCTGCCGACGATTACCTGAACCAGCTGCGCGCAATCTGCGACGAGCATGACTGGTTACTGATGCTGGATGAAATCCAGACTGGCATGGGCAGGACCGGAGAATGGTTTGCCTTTCAGCACTATGGTATTCAACCGGATGTCATGACGCTGGCCAAGGCCCTCGGCAATGGCGTACCGATAGGGGCCTGTTTGGCGCAGGGCAAGGCCGCCAGTACCTTTGCTCCGGGCAACCATGGCTCGACCTTTGGTGGCAACCCGTTGTCCTGTCGTGCCGCACTGGCCGTGATCAATACCATCGAGCAGGACAACCTGCTGGAGAACACCCGCAACATGGGCCAATACCTGCTAGATGGTTTCAGGGATAAACTGCAGGGTGTTGAAGGTGTCAGTGATATTCGGGCGAAAGGTCTCATGCTGGCCATTGAGCTCGAGCATGACTGCGCCGAACTGGTACAGCGTGCCCTGGAGCAGAAACTGCTGATCAATGTGGCCGGGGGTAACCGTATCAGGCTGTTGCCACCCCTCATCATTGATAAGCCGCAGGCAGACCAGATTATTGAAATCGTCAGCGGCCTGGTTACAGCATTCCTTTCCGAAAATACGAATTAAATTATTATGAGTAATACCCGTCATTTCCTGTCCCTGCTGGACCTGTCCGCCGATGAATTAAACGGACTATTGCAGCGCGCTGCAGAACTTAAGCAACTGCAACATAACCACCAGGATCACACGACCCTGAAGAATCATGTGCTGGCAATGATATTTGAAAAATCTTCGACCCGTACGCGAGTTTCGTTCGAAGCGGGTATGAATCAACTGGGCGGCAGTGCGCTATTCCTTTCCCCACGCGATACACAACTGGGACGGGGAGAACCGATTGAAGATACCGCACGCGTATTGTCCAGCATGGTAGACATCATCATGGTCCGGACCTTTGAACATGAAAAAATAACCACCTTTGCCGAGTATTCATCCGTACCGGTAATTAACGGCCTGACCGATCTCGAGCATCCCTGCCAGCTACTGGCTGATCTGCAAACCTGGTTTGAGCACCACGATTCCATTCAGGGGGCAACGGTTACATGGATAGGCGATGGCAATAATATGTGCCACTCCTGGATCCATGCAGCCCAGCTACTCGACTTTAAACTGAACATTGCTTGCCCGGAAGGCTATGACCCGGACACCACCATATTGCAGGCTGCCGGCGAGCATGCAGCAATCATTCGCGACCCTGCTACGGCATCCAGGGACTCGAATTTACTGGTCACCGACGTCTGGGCCAGTATGGGACAGGAAGAGGAACAGGATGACCGGGCCGGTGTGTTTGAGCCCTATCAGGTCAACCGGGAACTGATGGCAGCTGCCGACAGTGATGCACTCTTTATGCATTGCCTGCCTGCACACCGCGGCGAAGAGGTAACAGCCGAGGTGATTGATGGCCCGCAGAGCGTGGTATGGAACGAGGCAGAGAATCGCCTGCACTCACAAAAGGCATTACTGGAGTTTCTGCTTAAAGGCTAGCCAGCATTTGGTTGAGAGGCATTACGAACTTCAGCATCCAGCTCCCCACTCTTCAGTTTGGCCAGGTATTCATCCAGCATACCCTTGACCTTGCCACTGAACATATACAGTGCAACGAAGTTCGGAAAAGCCATCGCCAGAATCAACAGGTCACTGAAATCCAGTATATTGCCGGCGTGCGTCACGGAGCCAATCACGATAAACACCACGAAGGTGATCTTGTAGATCATCGATCCGCGCTCGCCGAAGATAAAGCTCCAGCAACGTTCCCCGTAGTAAGACCAGGAGATCATCGTACTGTAGGCGAATAATACGACACAGATGGAGAGCACTACCGGAAACCAGGAAATGACCGAGCCAAATGCCACCGAAGTCAGTGCCGCTCCCTGGCTACCTTCGACCAGTGCAGCATATTCAGGTGCGTTATAAACACCCGTAATAATAATTACCAATGCGGTCATGGTGCAGATAACCACGGTATCGATAAAGGGTTCCAGCAGGGCGACAATCCCCTGGCGTACAGGGTAATGTGATTGCGCAGTCGCGTGGGCGATGGCGGCAGAGCCGATGCCTGCCTCACTGGAGAATGCAGCGCGCTTGAAACCCTGAACGATAACGCCGATCAGTCCGCCGATACCGGCCTCCATGCTAAAGGCCCCTTCCAGGATGGCACCAAATGCCTCCGGAACCAGTGAAACATTGCTCAGAATAATCCACAGGGCCGCCAACAAATAAATAATCACCATGGTGGGTACCAGTGCTTCTGCAACATGGGCAATTCGTTTTATACCCCCGATGATGACGATACCGACCAGCACGGCCATAATCGTGCCAAACACCCAGGCGTAGCCATTCAACCATGGAATGGTCTGTTGGACTGCACTCAGCGACTGACTAACCTGAAATGCATTGCCCGCCCCCAGAGAGCCGCCAATAGCGAGCACAGAAAACAATATCGCCAAGCCATAGCCCAGCCGTGGCATACCCCTTTCTGCAAAACCACGCGACAGGTACTCCATCGCGCCACCCATTACATGTCCATCAGGACGAACTTCACGGTAGGTCTGCGCCAGCGTCGCCTCAGTGAATTTGGAGGTCATGCCGAGCAAGCCCGCAATAATCATCCAGAAGGTCGCGCCAGGTCCGCCAATGGATACCGCGATTGCAACACCCGCGATATTGCCCAGGCCAACCGTCGCAGACAGCGCGGTGGTTAGCGCCTGGAACGGGGTTACCTCACCCTCATCATCGGGGCGGGCATATTTTCCCCGGAGTATCTTGACGGAGTGTCCCAACAGCCGCAGGTTGATAAATCCCATACGTACCGTCAGAAAAACCGCGCCCACAATTAGCCACGCCACAATAAAGGGCATGCCGATGCCGAATCCCACATCAAAGAACAGCACATTGGCGAGATATCCGTTTACCTCACCAAAAAATTCATTCATCCCGTTTGCCCATAATGGCAGGGAAAACGAAAACAGCAGAACAAACCCGGCAAGCTGCATGATGCGGCGCAATAACGGCATAGAAACCCTCTCTTTTACTATCCTGTAATAATTGGTGGCCCTTAGTATCAAATGTGAAGCGGCAGTACAAGCCGGCATCCAAAATACTGGCTGCAAAAGTTGTTAGAATATGGCCCCACTTCAGCGGAATTAATATTAACAAATGCCTGAATTACCCGGAAATATCGCCGCATCGGTGTGTACAGCGCTGGAGGAAGACGTCGGAGATGGAGATAAAACAGCGGCCCTGCTCGAACCGGCCATCAGTACCGCCCAGGTCATTTGCCGGGAAGATGCCGTGCTCTGTGGCACCGCCTGGTTTGGCGAGGTATTCCGTCAGCTAGACACCAATATCCAAATCGAATGGCTGTATTCAGATGGCGACCGCGTACTGGCCGATAGCGCTCTCTGCAAGCTGCAGGGAAATGCCGCTACCTTGCTGACCGGCGAACGGACCGCACTGAATTTCCTGCAGACCCTGTCTGCCACCGCAACCATCACTGCGAAATACGTAGACGCCATTGCGCATACCAGCTGCAAAATACTGGATACGCGCAAAACTATCCCGGGTCTCAGGCTTGCACAAAAATATGCCGTTCGATGCGGTGGTGGCGTCAATCACCGGATTGGCCTGTATGACGCCATCCTGATCAAGGAGAACCATATCTCCGCAGCGGGCTCTATCCGCAAGGCAATCGGCAAGGCGCGCGAACAAAACCCTGGCATGTTTGTCGAGGTGGAAGTCGAAAATATGGCCGAATTCGAGCAGGCAATAGATGCCGGGCCTGATCGCATACTACTGGATAACTTTTCCCTGGATCAGCTCAATGCCGTATGTGAATTTAACTGTGGCTGCAATCAGCTGGAGGCCTCGGGCAATATCACACTGGATAATATTGCGCAGATAGCCGAGACCGGCGTGGACTATATATCGACTGGCAGTATCACCAAGAATATCCAGGCCGTTGACCTGTCCATGCGTATCGATGACTAGCGTAATTATTTATTCAGGCTCGATAAAAATTCCGCATACCCTTCCCTCGCCATATCCTCTTTCGGGATAAAGCGTAAAGAGGCTGAATTAATGCAATAACGTAATCCGGTCGGTTGTGGCCCATCTTCGAACACGTGCCCGAGATGGGACTGTGCCGCCGTACTTTTTAACTCGACACGGGTCATAAAAAAACTGCGATCGGTATGCTCGGTAAGGGCATTCGGGGCAATCGGCCGGGTAAAACTTGGCCAACCCGTACCCGATTTAAACTTGTCCGCAGAACTGAATAAAGGCTCGCCCGATACGATATCGACATATATACCTTCACGCTTGTTATCCCAGAAGTCATTCTTGAAGGGGCGTTCAGTGCCCTCATGCTGGGTCACCTTGTATTGCAGCGGGGTCAGGCGTTTTTTTAGCTCGGCATCTGAAGGTTTTTGAAAATTCCGGTACTTTTCTGCAACCGCCACAGACTTTACTTCTACCGCCTGCTTATCTGCGGCAACCACCCCACCCAACGCCACAAGGGCGGTAATGGCAACAACACCTAATACTGGGAATACCTTATTCATAACACTTACCTGAGCTTCAACATGGACGTCCCAAGTAGACAGCGTATTGCCTCACTAGTTCACCTATATATCTTCCGATCGCATTATTTTTTTGCCGCAGGCTTGATCGTTCTGACCAGATTGGAGGCACCCAGTATAGCTGCCGCGCCCTCCAGGGAGGTGCCCGAACCGCTCACATAAACCTGGGGAATCTTGACGATGTCGGGTTGCTCCTTGGCCGCAGACAACGCCTCTTTTAGCATCTGTAATTCCAGTACGCGGTCTTCACCCAATACCTGTACCTGTGCCTTCTGACCCTGGGCAATCTCGATTAACTTGAGCTTTTCACCCTCGCCTTCCAGGCGCAGACGCTCCTTCTGAAACTCGGCGGCGGCCTTTTCAATTTCGGCCTTCACCAGTATTGCCTGCTGGTCCGCCGTCGCCCGCTCGCGCTCCACTTCAATCCGCTCCTTCTGTGCGGCCTGCTCTTCGATATAGGTTTGTCGTAGCTGGGTCGCCAATTGTTCACGCAGGGTCGCCACCAGCAGTTCAGGCGGTATCGCCGGCTCGCCCATACGCACTTCCTGAATGGTGACACCGGCCTTCAAACCTTCCGGCGCCACAGCCTGCTCAACCAGGGAAACCAGTTCACCACGTTTCTCGATCAAATCCAGCACCTTGCGGTCCGGGTGCCCGCCAATGGTACGCAGGATGTCACGAATTGCAGGAGTCACAATATTATCCTCAACGCGCTGTAAATCACCGACTGAAGCCACTACTCGCGGCGCGTCATCCGGATGGACCTGTATGGTAACCCGCATCTCGACCGGAATCGTCCAGCCCTCCACGCGCACATTAATTGCCTGTGCCGCAGCATTCTCGGGTACCGGCACCTTCTTCTGTTCTTCTCGTTGTGAGATCTTGCCATTGTCACCGACAACAAGATTAATCTTACGCGCGGTATAACCACCTCTGTAACTCCATGTCTGCACACGTGTCGGGATAATGGTCGAGACATAGGCCTTGTTGTTCAGGTAATAACGACCCGGTGCCTTGGGCTTGTCCCATACCCCGACACAACCTGTCGGTACCAGTGGTGCTGATAACGCAACACCGGTGCCAGCACCGGACTGGTTCAACAGTTCTCCGGCAGCCGGACAATTGGTTGCGGTCTCCACGTTTGAGCGGATGACGGCCACATGTCCGGTTGGTACATCCAGCGCCCGGTGCATCTGCACAGAGAACAGGAAGGGGTTGATACGATAACGTCCCGGGCGTAACACGGTCAGTTGTGGCCCCTTCTGTCCATTACCATCTGTCAGGAAATATTCTCCATTTAACATATCGGTAAACTTGTCTTCCGCCCAGGGATCCGCAATAAACTGGCCATCACGGAGTGGCTTACCATCCTTGGCCACCAGCAAGCCATAGCCACCTTCTGGCACCTCTACGATTGGCTGCTCCTGCACATCGTAAAGGACATTGATAAAGGGAATGAAATGAAAACCCGGTGGCAGAATCTTGGCCTGTGGGCCTTTTTCGCCATCCAGTGCAACCACCTGCCCGGGCGACATATTCGAATCAAAATAAACCCGGGTCAATGTACCAATAGAATCCGGCCCGATGGTGACAAATGAGCGAGAAACAAAACCGCTAATACCGATTACCAGCAACAGAATGGCAACGACACGCTGCTTTCCGGTACCGACGACCCTGTTCATCGGCCCAATTTTGACAAACGCACTACCCACCAGGGTGCCAATACCCAGCACCAGCGCCAGCAGACTCAAGACAGCAATTAACATATACCCATCCTCCGGTAAAATCTGATGTTACGGTTAATTATTATGTTCCCAAACTAACCCTTTCATCATATATGGGCAAGCAGAAAAAAAACCACCACGTCGTTGTTCTTCATGGTCTGGGACGCAGTTGGCTATCCATGTGGTGGCTGTCACGCGCACTCAAGCAAGCCGGCTTTCAGGTCCATAACGTGGACTACCCTTCCACTCGTCATAATATCCAGTGGCTGGCCGATAAATACGTCAAGCCTGTGGTGCAGAGGCTGCAACATACACAACAACCTCTGCACTTTGTAACGCATTCACTGGGAGGAATTCTTGTCCGACAGTATCTGCAGTCAAATACACTACCGGCAGGTAGCCGTGTCGTTATGCTGGCACCACCCAATCATGGCAGTGAGGTAGCCGATAAACTCAGGAACTGGAAGAGTTTCCAGTGGCTTGACGGGCCGGCAGGCCAGCAACTGGGGACAGGCAGCAACAGTGTTCCGAATCAGCTTGAACCACTTGCATGCGAAATCGGGATTGTTGCAGGTGATAATGAGCGTTACCTGCCGACCTCAGGATGGATTCCGGGCAAGAATGACGGACTGGTGAGCGTAGAGAGCGCCCGATTAAAGGAGATGAAAGACTTTATCGTCGTTCACTGCGGTCACACCATGATCATGAATGATGCTCACGTCATCCGGCAGGTCATA
>JAPHTU010000106.1 GCA_026196145.1 Gammaproteobacteria bacterium | reverse complement strand
GCGGTGGGATGAAGTGCGGCGGTGGGATGAAGTGCGGCGGTAAATAGCCATCCAAAAGCACAGGCACCGAATAACGGGACACTATACTGTTACTTTCACCATTTCTGCCAGGAATGCCAACGCGTCGCAAGTAAGTGGCGTTACGGACTTAATTACTGCTGATGCACATTTCCATTAATGCATCACGATCATGGATCGTTATATCGCAACCCTCTACTGAAAGCACGCCATTTTGATGTAGTTCCTTGATAATACGAGAAAAGGTTTCGGGTTTAATCGATAGCCTGGAGGCAATGACACTTTTGGCAACATTCAGCTTGAAACAATTTTGTCCCTTGGGTGCATTCTCCATTATGTAGGATGCAACCCGACAGGTTCCTGTGTGTAAGCTGAGTGTACCGATTTCATGGATAAGAGAATGCAGGCGTGAGCTCAATTCACCCAGTAGCAGGAAACAGGTGTCCATGGAATCGCGGAGCATCAAGGTAAAATCTGCCGCATCAATGCATACTATTTCTGACTTTGAGATCGCGGTAGCCGTAACGGGATAGCATGCATTTTCCTTGAACATCAATGCCTCGGCAAACGTCTGACCGTCTGTAATGATATCAATAATTTTCTCCTCACCTTTTGGAGAAATGCGGGAAAGTTTAATCTTTCCGCTGATTACCAGGTAAAAATACCGGATACGATCGCCCTGGTTAAACAGGTACTCTTCTTTTTTTAGCGTAGTGATCCGGGCATGCTGATGCACACGAATTAACTGGCTTTCCGATAACTTGGAAAACAGATGAAAATTCTTCAAGTAATCGTGTGCAGGAACAGGCGGCGAGATATAACCGGATAAATGTTGAGTTGCGTGCTGTGCGTCCATGCTTCTTATTCTATGTAGTAGAACTGTTAGTATTATCAACCTAATTCTCAGTGCGCTGTGGCCTGAAAAATTAGAATGTGATTATATTCTGATTTATCTTGATTACTATGTTCAGATACTTGATGTATGTAAAAAATACCAATTTTGGACTTGATAATTGTCAATAACCTGCCGATATATGAGGTGCATGCTTGTTACGTCGGCATAGGAAGCGCTTTGATACTGCATGACTCAACCGGAGAATAGTGTTTCCTTTGTGGTGTCTTAAGCAATATATGGAAGCCAGGTAGATGACAATATTCGGCCAGGGATAATTTAATGAAGACAGACCGCAAGAATCATTGGGAAAAAATTTATAGCAAAACTTCAGATGAGGACTTTAGCTGGTTTCAGAACCATCCTGCTGTGTCACTGGAATTAATTGATCGTGCTGGCAGTAGCGTAAGTGACTACATTATCGATGTCGGCGGGGGTTCATCATTATTAGTCGACCACTTGTTGGCATCTGGCTATCAGCATCTGTCTGTGCTCGATATCTCCGGAAAGGCGCTGGATATGGCACGCAATCGCCTGGGCAAGGGGGCTGAAAAGGTGCAGTGGATTGAATCAGACGTTACCTCCTATGAATCGACGAAGCCTTATGATTTGTGGCATGACCGGGCTGTTTTTCATTTTTTGACAGAATCCGATGATAGAAGGCGGTATGTCGAGGTATTACGCAAGGTACTTGCACCTCATGGCGCAGTCATTATTGCAGCATTTGATATTGGTGGTCCAACCATGTGCAGTGGACTGAATATTGTTCAATATGATGCAGACAAGCTTTCTGCAGAGCTTGGGGATGAATTTTTACTGCAGGAGAAAATTCCGGAAATGCATGTCACACCGAGTAATACTCAACAGGCTTTCCGGTATTTTCGATTTATCCGGCAATAGACATCAGTGCCACCGGGTATGCGTTATTGATTGTCTTGTTTTCAGTAATGTTAGTGTAGTTACCCTGCGGTGTTCATTGCGATTATTTATATCGTACGCACTGAAAACATCGGGAATTTATCGTCAAACCCCTGTATAAGGTTTGTGAACCTTGCTGGTGCCGCGGTCACGCGTCGACTCTCGTCAAGGCAATGCCCGGTAACACATTCCTGAATAACATAATTGTCTGCCCCCAGTTCGACCAGTTCATTTATCAGTGAGGCCAATTGCTTGTTATCCAGCATGTCAGGATGAACCGTCGTTCTAAACTCATGTGATATGCCGCTTTCCAGTAGCAGCCGTGCACTTTCCCACGCGCGTTCACCGGAACCTCTGACTCCGGTAATCTGTTGATAGTCTGCTTTGGCAGATTTTATATCCATGCCAATCCAGTCAACAAGATGTAGCAGTTTCGCCAGGCGATCCGGATAGATGCCGGCAGTGTGCAGACCGACCTTGTATCCCATGGACTTAACCTGTTGCATGGCTTCAGCCAGTCCGGCGTGCAGGGTAGGCTCGCCGCCGCTAAATACCACGGCATCAAGTAGTCCCTTACGATTCTCCAGTAGTGAGACAACCTCCTGCCATGCAATTGCATTCTGGTTGTCACGCGGGATGAGATCATGGTTTTGACAGTAACCGCATCGCCATGGGCAGCCTTGCAGAAATACGACAGCCGCAAGTTCACCGGGGTAATCTATTGTGGTCAGCGGCGTCAGGCCGCCGACCACAATCTGCTGGTCAACTACAGGTATTTTTTTCATTAAAGAACTGGCGATCAGCATGTTCTGATTGTTTGCCGGGGTTAAATGAGGTTACCGGGCGGTGATAGCCCATCACTCGTGTCCATACTTCGCAACGGGTGCGCTCTTCATCTTTTAGTTCAATGGATTGTGTTGCTTGCATTGTCATTCTCCTCTTGAGGGTCTTGTTGTGATAATTCGGCCTGCTTCCTCGCAATCAATTCTTCATCGCAGTGCGGGCAAAATTCATGCTCGCCACTGAGATAACCATGGTCAGGACAGATTGAGAAGGTCGGGGTAATGGTGATATAGGGCAGATGAAAATTACCCAGTGAACGTTTCACCAGTTTTTTACAGGCTTCAATGCTGGATATCCGTTCATTCATGTACAGGTGAAGTACGGTTCCGCCGGTATATTTGCGTTGCAAATCGTCTTGCATCTCCAGTGCCTGAAATGGATCATCGGTATAGCCAACCGGCAGTTGCGATGAATTGGTGTAGTAGGGGCGATCAGTGGTGCCGGCCTGCAGGATATCCGGGTAACGCTTGAGGTCTTCCTTGGCAAAACGATAGGTTGTCCCCTCTGCCGGCGTTGCTTCCAGGTTATACATGTTGCCGGTTTCCTCCTGAAATTCGAGCATGCGTGCACGGATATGGTCCAGAAAGCGTATGGCCATTGCCTTGCCTTCCGGGGTAGTGATGTTTTCGCTGTCATCAGTGAAGTTACGGATCATTTCGTTGATGCCATTTACGCCGATAGTGGAGAAATGATTACGCAGGGTGCCCAGATAGCGTTTGCTATAAGGAAAAAGACCCGCATCGAGATGCCGCTGGATGACCTTGCGCTTTATTTCCAGGCTATTGCGTGCGAGGTATAGCAATTCATCAAGTTGCGCCATTAAGAGGGTTTCATCACCTCGATAGAGGTGTCCGAGGCGTGCGCAATTGACGGTAACGACACCCAGTGAACCGGTTTGCTC
>JAPHTU010000133.1 GCA_026196145.1 Gammaproteobacteria bacterium | reverse complement strand
GTCCATCGACAATCTGTTGCGGCACATCATTGTGTCGAAAATATAGGAAGGCTTGATCTCATGGCTACAGCAGATTTCTCACTGATCATTCCTGAAATATTCGTCCTGACCATGGCCTGTCTGGTGCTGGTTATTGATGCATTCCTGAAGGACGAGCAGCGCAATACCTCTTACCTGTTATCACAACTCACGCTGATTGGTGCCGCCATTATTACCTGGAACAATCACACCGGTTCCGCAGCGATCGGTTTTAGCGGCACCTTTGTTATTGATACCATGGCAGATGTCATGAAGTTCAGTGTTTATCTGGTGACGGCAGCGATATTTGTCTACTCACGCCAGTATTTGAAAGAACGCAGTCTGTTCAAGGGCGAGTTTTATGTGCTCGGCCTGTTTGCCGTTCTCGGCATGATGGTGCTGATATCTGCACATAGTATGCTGACGGTATATCTTGGGCTCGAGCTGATGTCATTATCGCTTTATGCCATGGTTGCCTTTAACCGTGATAGTGCGCTTTCCTCCGAAGCCGCCATGAAGTATTTCATTCTGGGTGGCTTTGCATCAGGTGTACTGTTGTATGGCATGTCTATCATCTATGGCGTTACCGGTTCGCTTGATCTGACCAATATTGCCGAGTACCTGTCAGCACAAAAGTCTTTTAGCGCACCATTACTGCTGGGCATGGTATTTATCGTAGTCGCTCTGGCATTCAAGCTGGGTGCTGTGCCTTTCCATATGTGGGTGCCGGATATCTATCATGGCGCACCGTCAGCAGTGACTGCTTTCATCGGTACTTCTGCAAAGCTTGCGGCATTTGGCTTTGTCATGCGCCTGCTGATTGATGGTATGGGGGCGATGCAATCGGCCTGGCAGGATATACTTATTATCCTCAGCGTATTGTCGCTCGCCATCGGTAATATCGTTGCGATTGCACAGACCAACATTAAGCGCATGCTGGCCTATTCGACGATCTCGCATGTTGGCTTTATCCTGTTGGGTTTTATCGCCGTTAATCCGGAAGGTTATTCAGCCGCCATGTTCTACACCATCACCTATGCGATCACTGCAGCGGCGGCTTTTGGTATTGTGATACTGCTCAGCAGGGAAGGTTTCGAGGCTGACAATATCGATGACTTCAAGGGTTTGAACGCACGTCATCCATGGTATGCCTTTATGATGCTGCTGGTTATGTTTTCCATGGCAGGAGTACCACCAACAGTCGGTTTCTATGCCAAGCTGCTGGTACTGGAGGCAATCATTGATCAGCAGTTGATCTGGCTGGCTATTGCCGCTGTGCTGTTCTCCGTTATTGGCGCCTTTTACTATCTTCGCATCATCAAGGTCATGTATTTTGATGAGGCAGAGGATGAGAATGCCATTACCGTCAGTGGTGGCATGCATGTAGTGCTGAGCAGCAATGCCTTGCTTGCATTGATCCTGGGGATTTTCCCCGGCTCGCTAATCGCCCTTTGCCTGACAGCTATTGGCTGAGGTCGACACGGCATCTCTCAAGGCAATATTGGTATCATCGACCAGTATTGGTCATCTGGTCCAGACAGTCGCCCGTGAACTCGATCAACACGATCTTTTTTACGGCCATGGCACCGACAATCCCGATGACGAAGCTTACTCGCTGGTATTTGCCGCACTGGATATCGCCTTTGACGATGCCGAGGCATGCTGGGATCAGCTACCCGAAGCAGACGGTATCGAGAAGGTCGCCGGGCTTTTAAGTCAGCGAATCAATGAACGTGTTCCATTACCCTATCTGACGGGCATAGCCTGGTTTGCCGGCTTGCCGTTTCATATTGACAGGCGCGCCCTGATTCCCAGATCACCGATTGCGCAACTGCTGGAGCAGGGTTATTCGCCCTGGTTGCAGCCGCAGGGTGCTCCACGAGTGCTGGATATGTGTACCGGTAATGGCTGTATCGGTATCGCGACTGCGGCCTACATGGAAGACGCGAAAGTCGATATCGCCGACATTTCAGCATCCGCATTGGCACTGGCCCGTGAGAACGTGGCACTGCATGAGCTGGAAGACAGGATAGAGGTAATAGAGTCAGACCTTTTTGGTGCGCTGCAGGGCCGCCAATATGACCTGATCGTCAGTAATCCACCCTATGTACCTCATGACAGCATGCTCAAGCTACCCAGCGAGTATTCCCATGAACCGGTGATGGCGCTGGAAGCAGATGACGAGGGCATGGCAATCGTTGATAAAATCCTGCGACAATCGTCCCGGTTCTTGAAGGAAAATGGTATTCTCGTTGTCGAGGTTGGAGAAATCCAGCAAGCGGTCGAGAAGCGTTATAATGAAACACCCTTCACCTGGCTGGAGTTTGAGCGCGGTGGAGAGGGTGTATTTCTGCTCAATAGAGCAGACCTCCCTGAACCAGGATAAAGATGAGTACGAAATGGAAAGAGCCAAGACTGTAGAGCAATACGTTTATTTTGTTGACCAGTTACTCGATGAGCTGACCGACCTGCGTATGTCCGCTGAATATGACATGGAAAGCATGGGGCCCGCACTTAACTTCCTGGGAAACCTGGAGGCGCAGGTGAAAGACCTGCGTAATTCCATGGCCGATGGTTCCTATCAGTTTGCTGACGAACCACTGCCATTTATGGAACTGGTAAAAAATACCGATTCCAGGCTGTTGCCTTTCAAACACCTGTTCTATGTAGTGAATGCGACGCATACAGAAGGTCTGGATGTCGACGAGGATGATGATTAATGGCAGGCAATACCATTGGCACACTTTTTACCGTTACCACCTTTGGTGAGAGCCACGGGCCGGCGATCGGTTGTGTGATCGATGGTTGCCCTCCGGGTATGGAACTGAGTGAATCTGACTTTGTTTCTGATATTGACCGGCGCAAGACCGGCAAGTCCCGTCATACCTCCCAACGCAAGGAACCCGATGCCGTACAGATACTCTCGGGTGTCTTTGAAGGCAAGACCACGGGAACACCGATTGGCCTGCTGATTGAAAATACCAATCAAAGATCGAAGGATTATTCCGACATCATGGACAAGTTTCGTCCCGGTCACGCGGATTACACCTATGAACATAAATACGGCATTCGCGATTACCGTGGCGGCGGGCGTTCATCGGCACGCGAAACCACCATGCGTGTGGCCGCAGGTGTGGTAGCCAAGAAATGGTTGAATGAGAATTACGGCATAGAAATCCGTGGTTACGTGTCAGAGATCGGCGAACATCGTTTTCATAACTTTGACTGGGATGTGGTAGAGAGCAATCCGTTCTTCTTCCCGGATGCCGATATGGTAACCACACTGGAAGATTACCTGGATTCCATTCGTAAGGCCCAGGATTCGGTAGGGGCGCGTGTAGAGGTTGTCGCAACTAATGTGCCTGTAGGGCTGGGTGAACCGGTTTATGATCGACTGGATGCCGATATCGCCTATGCCATGATGAGTATCAATGCCTCAAAGGGCGTTGAAGTTGGTGCGGGATTCAGGTCGGTAGCGCAACGCGGTACAGAGCATCGGGATGAGATGACGACCAAGGGTTTTATTGGTAATAACTCTGGTGGCACGCTCGGCGGTATATCCTCTGGCCAGGATATCCTGGTCAGTACGGCATTCAAGCCAACTTCCAGCCTAACGACACCCGGACGCAGTGTGAATATGGCAGGCGAAGACGTTGAACTCATCACCAAGGGGCGTCATGACCCCTGTGTTGGTATTCGGGCAGTACCCATTGTAGAAGCCATGTTGGCACTGGTACTCATGGAACATGCATTACGTCATCGTGCACAAAATGCCGATGTGCAATCATCGGCACCTGTCATACCCGCCAGCGCTGACTAGAGCGCATTCTAATGCCCGAAGTTAACAAGCCACCCTATGGTCGGCTTTCCACTTTTTATTTTTTCTACTTCGCGACCCTGGGTATTCTCGCCCCGTACTGGGGGCTGTACCTGTTGTCATCCGGTTATAACTCACAGGAGATCGGTGAACTGCTGGCAATCCTGGTTGGCACCAAGCTGATTGCACCCTATATCTGGGGCTGGATCGCTGACCATACCGGCCAACGTATCCGGGTGGTACAGTTCGGTTCATTCCTTGCGGCCGTGGCCTTCCTGATGGTTTACCACGTCAGTGGCTACTGGGCGATGGCTGGTGTGATGATGCTCTACAGTTTCTTCTGGAATGCCATCATCCCACAGTTTGATGCCATTACGATGAACCATCTGGGGTCAGAGCATCATCGATACAGTGTCATACGTTCATGGGGCTCTATCGGTTTTATTGTGACCGTTATGCTGCTGGGTACGTTGATCGACCAGTATGGCACCCGCATTATTCTTCCCATCCTGACAGTTGTCTTCAGCATGATCTGGTTGTCCGCCATGGTGATACCGCCCGACAAGGGCCATCACGTCAGCGATACGAACGGGGTTGATAAGGTCCTGCATATTATGGCGCGGCCGGAAGTCATGGCGTTGTTTCTGGTCTGCTTTCTCATGCAGTTTTCACATGGCGCTTACTATGCGTTCTTTTCGATCTACCTTGAGCAACATGATTACTCGAAAACTGTCATTGGCCAGTACTGGGCGCTGGGTGTACTGGCGGAAGTGGTGCTATTTCTGGCCGTGGCACGGCTAATCGGGCGTTTTGGTGCCAAGCGGCTGATGATTGCCAGTCTGCTGATTGCAGCCATACGCTGGGTGTTGACAGCCTGGTTTGTAGAAAGCCCAATCGTTCTGATTTTTTCACAGACCTTGCATGCGGCGACATTCGGCTTGTATCACGCGGTGGCAATTTACTTTATTCACCATTACTTTACCGGCAAGCTGCAGGGCAGGGGGCAGGCGCTTTACAGTAGTCTCAGCTTTGGTGCCGGGGGTGCGTTAGGTAGCCTCATGAGTGGTTATAGCTGGGAAACACTCGGTTCGACAACAACCTATATGATTTCATCGGCCAGTGTAGTAATTGCCGCCATTATTGCCATCATCGCAATGCGAGATGTTGAAGCATAACGGTCACTACAAGCAGGCTGTCTTATAAAATAACTCAAGTTATTTCCGCAAGTTACAGAATGGATTATTCTACCGATTTGCGAACACAGTATGCGCAAGATTGTGACTTTATATCTGATAATGTGAAGGTATATGAGGTTAGACAATAGGAGATACACATGAAGCACGTAATAAACATGATCATTCTGGCATTAGCCTTCTTGAGTGTTACGCCAGTTGTTGCGCAGACTATGGATCAAAGGGCGGCGTTATTTAACGGAATGACAGAGCAAGAGAAGAAAGCGGGATTGCTTGTAGTTCATGATTATCTGAAAACGCAGTTAAAAGAACAGGCTTTACAGACTAATAATTCCGGGGAACTCTCAAGAATAATGAGCATTGGTGCATATACCAGTGTGCTGCAGTACGAGTTAACCAACAAGCTGGGCTGGGAGCCTTTAGCGATGTATCACAAAACTGAAGCCCGTGTGACGCTTGCATACTTGCTAGGTGATATTGGGTACGATGTATATCAAAAACTCGCAATAAAAAACAAGGAATACTTCGACACGGTGCTGTCCGAAGTCAATACAGGCGCCCCAGAAGAGAAGCAGCTGCCAGATGAGCGCAAGAAAGATATGGAGCGTGTCGGAATGATGATATACGAAGAATCAGTACGCATCGCAGATGAGGCTAAAGCAGCTCGGAATGGAAAAAAGCCTACCTGATTAAACGAATAATGGTGGGCAGTGATTGTTAGCAAACAAAAACGTTAGTCCATTCTATCAATCAACAGTTCGGCCGCCCTGGTTAAGGTTCTTTGCTTGTGGGTTATGATGCCCAGTTCACGGCTAAAGGTAATCGCTTCGAAATGACAGGTATGTAACCTGTCAGACGATAAAGTTTCCGGCAGAACACTCCATCCCAGGCCAATCTCGACCATCATACGTATACTTTCCAGATGGTTACTGGAAAGTCGGACATTAATATTAAGCCCATGTTTGGCCAGCTCAGTTTCGACAAGTTGTCGAGTAATGGTATACGAGTCCGGTAACACAGCAGGGTAGTTCGATAGATCACTCATCTCATATGAAGACGCCAGTGGATGATCTTCTGCGCAAACAATCTGCATAGGATCTTGCCAGAGTCCATGTGCATGTAAGTGATCAGGTAAATTGAGGGGTAAGGTGATAATGGCAAGTTCGATATCCCCCTTATCAACCCCTGCCAATGCCTCTTCGGAATCCATGAAGCGTAAATCGAGTTCTACGGCAGGGTAATCGTTGTAATAACTTTTCAGGATGTCCGGCAGGTGATGCAGCCCAACGTGATAACTGGTTGCGATCCTGAGTGTGCCTGAGGGTTGCTCAGTCAGCCGACTAACATCATGCAGGCCGTCCTGCAGTGCGTTCAGAATGGTGCGTGCATGCGGTACCAGGCGTTGGCCGGCTTCGGTTAGTGCAATCTGGTGTCCGATCCGGTCAAACAGGGACTGATCCAGACGACTTTCCAGATGTGCGATACGCTTGCTGATCGCTGGCTGGGTGAGATGTATTTGCCGGGCCGCGCCAGAAAAGCTGCCGGTGTCCGTAACAGCGATAAAAGCCTTTAGTTCGGAGATTTCCATAACGGCCAGTATAGGGTTAGATGACCATCTATTCCAATATGGAATATAAAATATAAGAAATATAAATTTGAGTAATGATTTAAGTAGGCGTAAATTCCACAATCCTTATATTGCGACCATTATTACCCAGCAGGACTTATGGCCGGACAAACGCTTTACGATAAAATTTGGGATGAGCACGTTGTGCGCACCGAAGAGGACGGCACGGCATTGCTTTACATCGACCGTCACCTGGTGCATGAGGTGACTTCTCCGCAGGCTTTTGAAGGTCTGCGCATGGCGGGCCGTCAGCCCTGGCGTACCAGTAGTGCACTGGCTGTTCCTGACCATAACGTGCCGACAACGGATCGTGCGGCGGGTATAGCTGACCCTGTATCAAGGGAGCAGGTCGATGCGCTTAATGATAATTGTGATGAATTTGGTATCACGGAATTCAAAATGGACGATATCCGCCAGGGTATAGTGCATGTAATTGGCCCGGAACAGGGTGCGACTCTGCCGGGAATGACTGTCGTTTGTGGAGATTCTCACACTTCTACGCACGGCGCCTTTGGCGCCCTGGCCTTTGGTATTGGCACCTCCGAGGTGGAGCATGTGTTGGCAACCCAATGCCTGATTCAGAAAAAATCAAGGAACATGCGTGTACTGGTCGATGGCCAGGTGAATCCCGGTATCACCGCCAAGGACATAGTGTTGGCTATTATTGGCGAAATCGGTACAGCCGGTGGTACGGGCTATACGATTGAGTTTGCCGGTCAGGCTATTCGTGACCTGTCCATGGAAGGTCGTATGACGGTATGTAATATGGCCATCGAGGCCGGCGCGCGTGCCGGCATGGTGGGTGTTGATGACACTACGATCAATTATGTGAAGGGTCGGCCGTATGCACCGCAGGACGATACCTGGGATCAGGCTATTACTCACTGGAAAGCCCTGCATACCGATGATGATGCCGTGTTTGATGCGGAAATCGTTCTCAAGGCATCAGATATCAAACCGCAGGTGACCTGGGGTACATCACCTGAGATGACGGCAGCAATTAGCGATAGTGTGCCTGACCCCGAGAAAGAGACGGACGAGGTAAAACGCAATGGTATGCAAAAGGCATTGAAATATATGGATTTACAGCCAGGGACAGCGATTGAGGATATCCCGGTTGATCGGGTATTTATCGGTTCCTGTACCAACTCCCGGATTGAGGATTTACGTGCGGCCGCAGAAATTGCCAGGGGCCGTAGCGTATCAGGCACAGTAAAGCAGGCCCTGGTTGTGCCAGGTTCCGGTCTTGTAAAGCAGCAAGCCGAGGAAGAGGGGCTTGC